>JBAVKQ010000352.1:0-20987 GCA_049688395.1 Candidatus Nanopelagicales bacterium | reverse complement strand
GATCCTGCGCGTGCCGAAGCCCTGAGCCGCTCGCGGCGGCCGCGCACTCGGCTGGTGCAGCAGCGATAGCGGCGGGAGCGGACGTGGCGCGGACGGCGGACCTCGATGAGCGGGTCGAACGGGCGCGGGCGGGAGAGCCCCGTTCGATCGGCCGGCTCCTCACGCTCGTGGAGGACGGTGCCCCACAGCTGCGCGAGCTGATGGCACGCCTGGCCCGTGACGGCGGCCGGGCGCACGTCATCGGGTTGACCGGCGCACCCGGGGTGGGGAAGTCGACGACCACGTCCGCCCTGGTCGGGCACTACCGGGCGGCCGGACGTCGCGTGGGCGTGCTCGCTGTCGACCCGTCCTCGCCGTTCTCCGGCGGCGCGCTGCTGGGCGACCGGATCCGGATGCAGGAGCATGCCACCGACCCCGGGGTGTTCATCCGGTCGATGGCCTCCCGGGGGCATCTCGGTGGGCTCGCCTCGGCCGCACCGCAGGCGGTCCGCGTTCTCGAGGCGGCGGGCTGCGACCCCGTGCTCGTCGAGACCGTGGGCGTCGGGCAGTCCGAGGTGGAGGTGGCCGGCGAGGCGGACACCACGATCGTGCTGCTGGCCCCCGGCATGGGCGATGGGATCCAGGCGGCCAAGGCCGGGATCCTCGAGGTGGGCGACGTCTTCGTCGTGAACAAGGCTGACCGCGACGGTGCTCACTCGACGGCCCGGGAACTGCGCCACATGATCTCGCTCGGGCCCTCGGCGGCCTCCGGGGCGTGGCGTGCCCCGGTCATCAAGGTGGTCGCCACCCGGGCCGAGGGCATCGCCGAGCTGGTGGCCGCCCTCGAGGAACACCAGGGATGGCTGGCCGAATCCGGGGAGGGCGCCCGCCGGCGCCTGGCCCGGGCGCGCGCCGAGATCCAGGGCATCGCGCTGGCTGTGCTGCAGGCGCGCTTCGCCGACATCGGGGCCGGGTCCGGGATCGATCAGCTCGCTGCGGAGGTCGCTGCGGGCAACACGGATGCATTCACTGCCGCGGAGGCGATCGTGGCCGGGCTGACCGCCTGACCGGTGGCCGCCCGGGCGGACGCCGTGCCGGGGCGTGCGCGGGGCATCGTGCTCGTGTGGTCGACCGCCCTGCAAGCCGGGGCCTACGCTGGCACGTATGGCTGTCGCTGGCCTGCCGCCACCCGTGGGCCGATCCCACGGGCACCGCAGCGACGTCCACGCGGCATACGTCCCGGCATTCGTCGAGGCGTACGGTGCGCAGTGTCGGGATCGCCGAGGGCTAGCCGGTACGAGCGCCGGGTAGGTGACAGGTGACTGTCACGATCACAGGGACCAGGAACAGCAATGAGGGGATCACCAGATGAAGAGCGAGTCCAGATGGCGGCGCAAGCAGGCCCGGGAGTCCGGGGACCTGGTGATCGTGGCCAACCGCTTGCCGGTCGAGCACGACGAGCAGGAGGGCTGGCGCCGGGCCCCGGGCGGGCTGGTCTCGGCGATGGAGGCAGTCCTGCGTGACAGCTCCGCGCTGTGGGTGGGGTGGAGCGGGCAGTTCAGCGATCCGGAGGATGGGTCGAGCCCGCCGACGCCGCCGGCCAAGTCCGGGGAGGTCAGCCTGCAGGAGGTCGCGCTGACCCACGACGAGGTGGCTGCCCACTACGACGGCTTCTCCAACGGCGCGCTGTGGCCCAACTACCACGGGGGCATCGTCAGCCCGGTCTACCACCGCAGCCAGTTCGAGGTGCATCGGGCGGTCAACGAGCGATTCGCCCGCGCGGTGGCCGACACCGCCGATGACGGCGCACGGGTCTGGGTGCACGACTACCAGCTGCAACTGGTGCCGGCGATGCTGCGCGCGTTGCGCCCGGACCTGCGCATCGGGTTCTTCCTGCACATCCCGTTCCCGCCGGCGGAGATCTTCAGCCAGCTGCCCTGGCGCGTGCAGATCGTCGAGGGGCTGCTCGGCGCCGACGTCATCGGCTTCCAGAGCCAGCAGGCGGTGGGCAACTTCCAGCGCATCGCCGAACGGTTCGCCGGGGCGCAGCAGACCGAGACCGGCGTCCAGGTCACCGAGCCGGCGGGCACCCGCGCGGTCACCGTGCGGGCGTTCCCGATCGGGATCCGGGCCACGGACTTCTCCGAGCGCGCTGCCCGCCCGGAGATCCAGGCTCGGGCCAAGCAGCTGCGCGCCGACGTGGGCGATCCCGACGTGCTGCTGCTCGGCGTCGATCGACTGGACTACACCAAGGGCATCGACGTGCGGATCCAGGCGGTCACCGAACTGCTGCTCGACGGCGACCTCGACCCGGAGCGCACGGCGTTCATCCAGGTGGCCCCGCCGACCAGGGCCAAGGTCGAGGAGTACCAGAAGATCCGCGATGACGTGGAGCTGCTGGTCAGCCGGGCCAACGGTGACCTGGGCAAGGTCGGCACCAACCCGATCCACTACATGCACCAGCCGATGCCCGTGGAGGAGCTGGTGGCGATGTACGCCGCCGCCGACGTCATGCTCGTGACCCCGCTGGCCGACGGCATGAACCTGGTGGCCAAGGAGTACGTGGCCTCGCGGATCGCGGACGCCGGGTCACTGGTGCTCAGTGAGTTCACCGGCGCCGCGGAGCAGATGCCCGAGGCCTGGTTGGTCAATCCCTACGACATCGCCGGGATGAAGCGGAGCATCATGGCCGCACTGAACGAGCCCGCCGAGGCCGCCAGCCGGCGGATGTCGCGCCTGCGAGCCGGAGTGGTCACCGACGACGTGATCGCCTGGGCCGAGGACTTCCTGGCCAGCCTCCCGCAGGGTGCTGATGATGACGCCTGACCTGGCTGCGGCCATCACCACGATCGCCGAAGCAGATCGCCTGCTGGTGGCCCTGGACTTCGACGGGACCCTGTCCGAGCTCGTGTCGGTGCCCTCGGACGCGCGCCCGGTGCCGGGGGTGCTCGACGGGTTGCGGCGGCTCGGCGACACGGTCGACACCGACCTGGTCCTGATCTCCGGACGCGCCCGCCACGACCTGGCCGAGGTCAGCGGCGCGGGCGACCTGGCGGTGCTGATCGGGTCGCACGGGCAGGAACAGGGCCAGACCGTGGCCCTGGACCGGGCCGAGAGCGACCTGCTCGACCGACTTCGCGGGCGCGTGGATGCCGCGGTGGCCGACCTGCCCTGCGCCCGGGTCGAGGCCAAGCCCGCCGGGTTCGCCATCCACGTGCGCGGCTGCCCGGCAGTCGACGCCCAGGCGGTGGAGGCCGCGATCCGGGCGGTGGCCGACGAACTGCCCGAGGTGCACACGATTGCTGGCAAGTCGGTCGTGGAGGTGTCGGTGCGCCCCCTGGACAAGGGGTCAGCGGTGCGGGCCCTGATCGAGGCCGAGCCCGACCGTCGGGTGCTGTTCGCAGGTGACGATGTGACCGACGAGACAGCGCTGGGCGCGCTGCGCGCCGGGGACCTGGGGATCAAGGTCGGAACCGGCGACACCGTGGCCGCGTTCCGGGTGGAGCATCCCAGCGCGATGGTCGAGGTCCTCGGCGCCCTGATCGCGGCCCGGCAGTCCCGAGTCAGCTGACTGGCGGCTGACTGGCGGCGACTGGCGGCTGACGGCGCCGGGCGTGCCGCGAGTAGCGTGTCACCATGGCGAACCAGCAGAACGGTCGGTCCCAGTGGGAGGCGCAGTACGCGGCGGCGCTGGAGTCCGGGCAGGTGCGCGACGCCGACTTCACCACGTTGTCCGAGGAGGTCCTCGAGCCGGTGTACGGGCCGCTGGACGGGTCCGAGCCGGGGGCGCCGATCGGCTGGCCGGGGCAGTTCCCGTTCACCCGCGGCCTGCATGCCACCGGGTACCGGGGCCGACTGTGGACGATCCGCCAGTTCGCCGGATTCGGTAACGCCGAGCAGACCAACGGTCGGTTCCGCGACATCCTGGCCGCGGGCGGCGGTGGCCTGTCGGTCGCCTTCGACATGCCCACGCTGATGGGTCGCGACTCCGATGACGCGCTGGCCCGCGGCGAGGTCGGCCACTGCGGGGTGGCCATCGACTCCGCGGCCGACATGGACGTGCTGTTCGCCGGGATCCCGCTGGCGCAGGTCACCACCTCGATGACGATCTCCGGCCCGGCGGTGCCGATCTTCGCGATGTACGTCGTGGCCGCCGAGCGACAGGGAGCCGATGTGGGGCGCCTGGACGGCACCCTGCAGACCGACATCTACAAGGAGTACACGGCTCAGAAGGAGTGGCTCTTCCCACCCGAGCCGCACCTGCGCCTGATCGGCGACCTCATGCAGTGGGTGGGCGCGAACGTGCCGCGCTACAAGCCGCTCAGCGTCTCGGGGTACCACATCCGCGAGGCGGGCTCCACCGCCGCCCAGGAGCTCGCGTTCACGCTGGCCGACGGCTTCGGCTATGTCGAGCTGGGCCTGTCGCGCGGCCTGGACATCGAGGCCTTCGCCCCCGGGCTGTCGTTCTTCTTCGACGCGCACATCGACTTCTTCGAGGAGATCGCGAAGTTCCGAGCCGCCCGGCGGATCTGGGCCCGCTGGCTGCGCGACGAGTACGGCGCCCGGACCGCACGTGCCCAGTCGCTGCGCTTCCACACCCAGACCGCCGGCGTGAGCCTGACCGCCGCGCAGCCGGACAACAACATCGTGCGCACGGCCGTGGAGGCCCTGGCCGCGGTGCTGGGCGGCACGAACTCCCTGCACACCAACGCCCTGGACGAGGTGCTCGCCCTGCCCAGTGACAAGGCGGCCCAGATCGCCCTGCGCACCCAGCAGGTGCTGGCCCAGGAGACCGGGGTGGCCAACGTCGCCGACCCGCTGGGTGGTTCGTGGTACGTCGAGGCGCTCACCGACCGGATCGAGGCCCAGGCCGAGGCGATCTTCGCCCAGATCCGCGAACTGGGGGCCCGGCGGCAGCCCGACGGCCAGCACCCGATCGGCCCGATCACCTCCGGCCTGCTCGCGGGCGTGGAGTCCGGCTGGTTCACCGGGCTGATCGGCGACGCCGCCTTCGAGCATCAGCGTGCCCTTGAGGACGGCCGCAAGCGCGTGGTCGGGGTCAATGTGCACACCGACGCGATCGAATCCCCGCTGGAGACCCTGCGGATCTCCCACGAGGTCGAGACCCAGCAGGTCCAGGCGCTGCGCGCCCGCCGGGCGGCCCGCGACCAGGCGGCGGTCGATGCGGCCCTGGCGGGTCTGGCGCAGGCAGCGGGCACCGACACGAACCTGGTCCCGGTGCTCATCGACGCGGCGCGGGCGGAGGCCACCCTGGGGGAGATGTGCGACGTGCTGCGCGCGCGGTGGGGGAGCTACCGCGAGCCGCTCTGATCCCGGCGCGCGGCGCAGCGCGCACCGCCTGCGAGCATTGGGCCCGAGCGGGGGTCGGGTGGAACAATGGCGGCCATGAGCATCCCCGCACACGGCGCCGTCGATCTCGGCGCCCTTGCCGCCGCCCGGGCGGCCCAGGCCCAATCCGAGCAGCGCGCCGCCGCCCGCGCGGCCGATCCCAGCGCCGTGCGCGTCGTGATCGACGTGACCGACGCCTCCTTCGAGGCCGAGGTCATCGCGGCGTCGAGCAGTGTCCCAGTCGTCATCGACCTCTGGGCAACCTGGTGCGGGCCCTGCAAGACGCTGTCGCCGGTCCTGGAACGCCTCGCCGAGGAGTACGCGGGGCGCTGGGTGCTGGCGAAGGTGGATGTCGACGCCAACCCGGCGATCGCGCAAGCCTTCGCCGTGCAGTCGATCCCGAGCGTGTTCGCCGTGATCGGCGGTCGGCCGATGCCCCTGTTCCAGGGGGCGCTGCCCGAGGCGCAGGTTCGGGCCTACCTCGAGAAGTTGCTCGAGGTAGCAGCCGCGAACGGCGTCACCGGCACGATCGGCGACCCGGCCGGCCCGGCCGCCGAGCCGGCTGCCGACCTCGAGCCCGCCGCCGATCCGCGGATGGAAGCGGCCTACGACGCCATCGAGGCCGGGGACTGGGCAGCCGCCCGGGCCGCCTACCAGTCGATGCTGGACTCCGCCCCCGCTGATCCGCTGGCCAGGGCCGGCATCGCGCTGGTGGGCGTCTTCGAACGGGTCGACGGCGCCGAGCACGCCGACGTGCTGGCGGCCGCGGACAAGGCCCCCGACGACCTCGCCGCCCAGGAGCGGGCTGCCGACGTCCTGGTCCTCGACGGCAGGCCCGTCGAGGCGTTCGCGCGGCTGGTCGGGGCGATCCGGTTCACCTCGGGAGCCGACCGGGAGCGGCTGCGCGCGCACCTGCTGGACCTCTTCGAGGTGGTCGGCGCCGACGATCCCTCCGTGTCGCGCGCTCGGATCGACCTGGCCAACGCCCTGTTCTGACGCCGAGCAGATGGCCGGGGCCGACGAAGGGACGGGGCTGATGCATCGGCCCGACGCACCGGCTGGGCGCTCGAAACGGGCCGACCGAGTGGTCGTCCTGGCGCTGGTGCTGCTGGCCCTGGCGGTCCGGTTCGGGGTCGTGTGGTCCTCAGGTGGGCTCGGGGCGCTCAACGGCTACGACGACGGCGTCTACTTCTCGGCCACGACCGGTCTTCTGCACGGTCTGGTGCCCTACCGCGACTTCGTCCTGCTGCACCCGCCGGGGATGCTCGTGCTCGCCGCGGGACCGATCTCCGCGGCCTATGCGGCGGGCCTGAGCGACAGCGACGCCCTGGCCGTGATGCGGGTGCTGTTCGTGTGCCTGGGCGGGATCAACACGGCCCTGGTGTTCCTGGCGGGGCGACACCTGAGCCGGGTGACCGGCGTGGTCGCCGGCAGCCTGTACGCGGTGTGGGGACCGGCCATCCGCGAGGAGCGGACGATGCTGCTCGAAGCCGTGGTGATCCTGGGCATGCTGACCGCACTGGCGCTGGTGCCCGCAGTCAGCAATCGTGAGGTCAGCGGACGCTGGCGTCCGCTCGTGGCCGGCCTGGTGGGTGGCCTGGCGGTGGCCACCAAGCTGTGGGCGCTGGTACCGGTGGTGCTGATCTTCGGCGCGCTGCTGGTCGTGGGTCGCTGGCGCCGGGCACTGGCCTACGCCGCGAGCGCCACCGCTGCGGCCGCGGCGATCGCGGGGCCGTTCCTGGTGCTCGCGCCCGGCCCGATGTGGCGCATGGTCGTCCTGGCCCAGGCCGGCCGACCGGAGCGCGGGGAGAACCGACTGGCCAGGTTCGCCGAGATGGGCAACCTCTCCGCGTGGCCGTTCTCCGTGCTGGCCGATCCCACCCTGCCCACTGGACCGGTCGACCCCAACGCAGCCCACGAGGCCTTCCTCGCCACGGGAGTGGGCACTGCGGTCACCGCGACCGTCGTCGTGCTCGCGGTCGTGGCCGCCATCGTGGTCGCCTGGCGCCTGCCGCCGGCCCGGACCTGGGTCGCACTGCTCGTCGTTGCCTCGGTCGTCCTGCTGGCCACGCCGATCTTCTACTCGGGGTACGCCTCGTTCGTGGCACCCGCCGCCGTGCTGGTGCTGGGCGCAGTGGCGCACCTGGTGTGGACCAGCAGCGCCGTCCGGGACCGTCGGGTGGCCCGCGTGGGCGTCGCCGCGAGCGCGACAGTGCTGCTCGTGCTGATGACGTGGGGGGCCGTGCTCACCGACCGCGGGGCGCCGATCCGCCCACCCCTGGGGCCGGTGGTCGCCGATGCCACCTGCGTGGCCTCGGACTCACCCGCAGCGATCGTGCTGGCCGACCGGCTGCGCGCCAACCTCGACAACGGCTGTCCGCCGGTCTTCGACTTCTCCGGGGTCGTCTACACGTTCGACCGTGCCGGCTCCGGCCCGGCGGGCCCGACCCAGCTGCGCGAGGAGTCGGCCCAGTTCCAGGCCTTCGTGGTCAACTACTTCGGCCGCGCCGACCACGTCATCCTGCGTCGGCGCAGCGGGACCGGCCTGAGCCAGGACACGATGGACCTCCTGGCCAGCCGACCGGTGCTGCGTTCGACGTACCCACGCGTCTATGGACCCCTCGGCTCGAGCGGCACTGATGCGACCGCTGCCCCGGCCGACGAGTCGACCGACGACGGCACTGACGGTGACGACGCAGACGACGCAGACGACGACGGGGCGTAGGCCCCCGTCGGCTGGTCCATCGCGATCAGCGAAACCAGCGGTGCGCTCGGGACCGGCCTTCGCCCGCCCCGAGCGGCACCGTGCTCAGCCCTCGTCGACTGCGAGCCCCTCGTCGGCCTCGGGCTCGTAGCGCAACCACACCGTCGCCAGCGGCGGCAGCGTGATCTGCGCGGAGGCCGGCCGACCGTGCCACTCCTGCGCCTGCGCTGTCACGCCGCCGAAGTTGCCCACCCCGGAGCCGCCGTACTGCGCGGCGTCGGTGTTGAGCACCTCGCGCCAGTAGCCCGTGCTCGGCAGCCCGACCCGGTACTCCCCACGGACCACGGGGGAGAAGTTCGTGATCGAGGCCAGCACCGACCCGTCGGAGCCCAGCCGCAGCCACGAGAACACGTTGCCCGAGGCATCGTTGGCGTCGATCCACTGGAATCCGTCGGAGGTATTGTCCTGGTCCCACAGCGCCCTGGTCTCGGTGTAGGCGGTGTTCATGTCGCGCACGCAGTGCTGCACGCCGTAGTGGTCCTGGTACTCGCACAGCCACCAGTCCAGTCCGCGCTCCTCGCTCCATTCCGAGCTCTGGCCGAACTCGGAGCCCATGAACAGCAACTGCTTGCCCGGGTGCGCCCACATGTAGCCCAGATAGGCGCGCAGGTTGGCCATCTTCTGCCAGCGGTCCCCGGGCATCTTCTGGGCCAGCGACCCCTTGCCGTGCACGACCTCGTCGTGGGAGATCGGCAACGTGAACGCCTCGCTCCACGCGTAGACCAGGGCGAAGGTCATCTCGTTGTGGTGCCACATCCGGTGCACGGGCTCGCGGGAGACGTAGCCCAGCGAGTCGTTCATCCAGCCCATGTTCCACTTCAGGCCGAACCCGAGGCCGCCGAGGTACGTCGGGCGGGTGACGCCAGGCCAGGAGGTCGACTCCTCGGCGATCGTCACCACGCCGGGCACCCGCTTGTAGACCGTGGCGTTCATCTCCTGCAGGAAGGCCACTGCGTCGAGGTTCTCGCGGCCGCCGTACTGGTTGGGCAGCCACTCGCCATCCTCGCGCGAGTAGTCCAGGTACAGCATCGAGGCCACGGCGTCGACCCGCAGGCCGTCGATGTGGAACTCCTCGAGCCAGTAGATCGCGTTGGAGACCAGGAAGTTGCGCACCTCGCTGCGACCGAAGTCGAAGACGTAGGTGCCCCAGTCGGGCTGCTCGCCGCGACGCGGGTCGGCATGCTCGTAGAGCGCGGTGCCGTCGAAGCGGGCCAGGGCCCAGGCGTCCTTCGGGAAGTGCGCGGGCACCCAGTCGAGCAGGACGCCGATGCCGGCCTGGTGCAGTGCGTCGACCAGGTGGCGGAAGTCGTCGGGCTTGCCGAAGCGGGACGTGGGGGCGAAGTAGCCGGTCACCTGGTAGCCCCAGCTCGGGGCGTACGGGTGTTCGGCCACCGGCATGAGCTCGACGTGCGTGAAGCCCATCTCGCGCACGTAGTCGACCAGCTGCTCGGCCATCTGCTCGTAGTCCAGCCCCAGGCGCCAGGAGCCCAGATGCACCTCGTAGACGCTCATGGCGGAGTTGACCACGTCGGTCGCCGCGCGGGTGGCCAGCCACTGGTCGTCGCCCCAGGAGTAGTGCGAGGTGTAGACCACCGAGCCGGTGGCGGGGGGAACCTCGGTGTGGAAGGCGATCGGGTCGGCCTTCTCGCGCCACACCCAGTCCTTGCCCAGGATGGAGAACTTGTAGGTGGTGCCCGCGCCGATGTTGGGGATGAACAACTCCCAGACGCCGGTGCCGCCCATCGAGCGCATCGGATACCCGGTGCCGTCCCAGCCGTTGAAGTCCCCGACCACGCGCACGCCCTCGGCGCTGGGGGCCCACACCGCGAACGAGGTGCCGCTGATGGTGCCGAACGGGCTGTCGTAGGTGCGCTCGTGCGCCCCGAGCGTGGTCCACAGCTCCTCGTGGCGGCCCTCGCCGATCAGGTGCAGGTCGAGCTCGCCGACGGTGGGCAGGAACCGGTAGGGGTCATCAGCCGGGATCAGGCCCGCGCCGTAGTCCACGTCGATGGTGTAGGCCGGGGTGATCGCCTCGTCCAGGACCACCACCCACACGCCCCGGTGCTCGTGGGTCATCGGGTGGCGCCCATCCGGGGTGACCACCACGACCTGGCTGGCCATCGGTCGCAGGACGCGGATCGTGATCCCGCCGTCGTGGGGATGCGCGCCCAGGACCGCGTGCGGGCTGTGGTGCGCCCCGTCGACGAGGCGGTCGATCTGCCCGGCCTCCACCGGGTGCGGCGCGGGGCCGGACGGCACCGGCGCCGGTGCGCTGGGCGTGGCCCCGCTGGATGTGGCGCCGGACGCCGTGGGATCAGCCTTGCCCGGCCGTCCGGCCCGGCCTGCCTTGCCGGGATCCTTGGGTGGGGTGGTCGGGCTCATGGCATCCTCTCCAGAACTACGGCATGTGCACAGGTGAAATCGGGGTCCAGCCGGATGTAGTTGTGCGATCCCCACGCCCACGTCTGGCCGGTGATCAGGTCCCGGGCCAGCACGCGCTCGTCGTGCCCGAAGCCCAGGGCCGCGAGGTCCAGGTGCAGGGTCCCCGCCTGGGGGCTGTTCGGATCGAGCACGCAGGTCACGACCACGACCTCGTCGTCGGTGCGCTTGGAGAAGGCGATCAGCTGCGGGTTGTCGATGGTCTCGAAGCGCAGGTTGCGCAGCTCGTGGAAGGCCGGGTGCTCGGCGCGGATCCCGTTGAGCATCGTCAGGTAGGGCGCCAGGCTGGTGTGCGAGGCAGCAGCCCAGTCCCGCGGGCGGTACTGGAACTTCTCCGAGTTCAGGTACTCCTCCTTGCCCGGAGCCAGTGCCTGGTGCTCGTAGAGCTCGAAGCCCGCGTACACACCGTAGCTGGGTGCCAGCAGTGCGGCCAGGGTGGCCCGGATCGCGAAGGCCGCCCGGTTGCCCGACTGCAGGAAGAAGGGGTTGATGTCCGGGGTGTTGACGAAGCAGTTGGGCCGCATGTAGTCCGCGGCGAACGTGCTCAACTCGGTGAAGTAGGTCTCGAGCTCGAACTTCGTGTCGCGCCAGGTGAAGTAGGTGTAGCTCTGCTGGAACCCGACCGTGCCCAGGATGCGCATCATCGCCGGCAGCGTGAACGCCTCGGCCAGGAAGACCACATCAGGGTCTGTGGCATAGATGCGCGCGAACAGGACCTCCCAGAACTCCACGGGCTTGGTGTGCGGGTTGTCCACGCGGAAGATCCGCACCCCCTTGCCCATCCACAGCCGCAGGATCCGCTCGCACTCGGCCACGAGGCCGTCGAAGTCGTCGTCGAAGTAGATCGGGTAGATGTCCTGGTACTTCTTCGGCGGGTTCTCCGCGTAGGCGATCGACCCATCGGCCCGGGTGACGAACCAGTTCGGGTGCGCCGTGACCCATGGATGGTCGGGCGCCGCCTGCAGTGCGAAGTCCAGCGCGACCTCCAGACCGTTCTCCGCGGCCGCGGCCATGAAGGCCTCGAAGTCGGCCATCGTGCCCAGATCGGGATGGATCGCGTCGTGCCCGCCGTCCTGCGAGCCGATCGCCCAGGGGGACCCGGGGTCATCGGGACCGGGCGTGAGCGTGTTGTTGGGGCCCTTGCGGAACGTGTGCCCGATGGGGTGGATCGGCGGGAGGTACACCACGTCGAAGCCCATCGCTGCCACGGCGGGCAGTCGCTTCGCCGCGGTCTGGAACGTGCCCGAGCGCGGCGGGTCCAGGCTCGCGCCCTCGGAGCGCGGGAAGAACTCGTACCACGCGCCGTACAGGGCCCGCCGCCGCTCGACGCGCACCGGCCAAGGACCCGACCTCGTGGGGTGCTCGCGCAGCGGGTTGCTCTCCAACGCGGCCACCACAGCCGGGGCGTGCGCGGCGTAGAGGCGCTGCTCGGCGGTCTCCTGGGTCTCGCGCATCGCGGCCGCCGCCTCGCGCAGCACCCTGCGGGCGTGCTCGTCGGCGGCCTGCGTGGAGGCCCGGTCGAGCACCCGGGCGCCCTCCTCGAGTTCGAGCTCCACGTCGATGCCGGCGGGCAGTTTGATCTCGGCCTTGTGCAGCCAGGTCCCGTACGGGTCACCCCAGGAGATCAGGTGGTAGGCCCAGTCGCCCTCGGTCTCCAGGCGGACCGAGGCCGTCCACCGGTCGGGCTCCGTGGGGCCGACCTCGCGCAGGCGCACCAGCGGACCGTCGGGCTCGCCGATCTCGAAATCGGGCGCCCCGAACCCCGGGGGGACGAACTGCACCTCGACGCCCAAGTGGTCATGGCCCTCGCGGAACGCTGTTGCGCGCACGTCGAAGGCCTCGCCGGAGACCGCCTTGACGGGATAGCGCCCGCCCTCGACGACCGGGCTGATGTCAATGATGGGGAAGCGACCGATCACCCACGCGACGCTACTACTGCCCGACCCGCCGGGTCCTGCTGGCGGCTGCGCGCGGACCCCGACCGGGCCGGTCGCGAGCCGACGACGTGCTCGAGGTGTGGGCCGGTACCCTGCGCGAGGAGGTGGGTGGTGGGCACGACATCGCGCGACGTGGCGGCGCTGGCCGGCGTGTCGACCGCGACGGTCTCCCGCGCGCTGCACGGGCACCCGGCGATCTCCGAGGCGACCCGGCTCAAGGTGACTCGGGCGGCCGCCACGCTGGGCTACTCGATGACCCGGCCGACCGAGGAGCGGACCCGGGTCGCCCTGGCGATGCCCTACCTGGATCGGTGGTACTTCGCCCAGGTGCTCGACGGCGTCGAGCGCACCTTCGCCAGCAGGGGCACGGTCGTGCTCGTGCATCACCTGATCGACCTGGACGACCGGCGCCGCGCACTGCTCGGCGACATCCCCCGTCGCGAGGCCGACGGGGTGCTGCTGGTCAACGTGCCACCCGCCCCGGACGAGGTCGCGCTGCTGGCCGAGCGCCGCGTCCCCCTGGTCCTGCTCGGTGCGCAGGCCCCCGGCGTGCCGAGCGTGGAGATCGACGACGTCGCCGCGGGCCGGACGGCCACCGCCCACCTGCTCGGCCTCGGGCACCATCGCATCGGGCTGCTCTCGGGCCGGCCGTTCGAACGCATTCCGTTCACCGCACCACCCGACCGCAAGAAGGGCTTCCTGGAGGCCCTCACGCAGGCGCACGTGGGCTGGGACCCCAACCTCGAGGTGAGTGCGAACTTCACTGCGCGTGGGGGGTTGCGTGCGGCCCGCGACCTGCTGCGCAGGGAGGTCCGGCCCACGGCCATCTTCGCGGAGAGCGACGAGATGGCCTTCGGGGTGATGGCTGCCGCGCGCGAGCTCGGGCTGCGGATCCCCGAGGACCTCTCAGTCGTGGGCATCGATGACCACGACCTGTCCGAGCCGTTCGGGCTGACCACGGTCGCCCAGCCGGTGCGCACCCTGGGGGAGTTGGCCGCGCTGCACCTGGCCGGCCTGATCGGCGACCACGGGTCGCCGACGGCGATCGGTCGGGTGATGGTCCCGACCATGCTGGTCGTGCGGGCCTCCAGCGGGCCCCCGCAGGGGCGGCATCGACCGCGGCCCCGTCGGGTCGGCCCGCTGCCCTGACGCGCCCTGCGACGTCGTCAGGGGTGCCGGTATGCACTCGCCGTGTCGGGGTAGTGCCCCGAGACGTGCCGCCGCGTTACCCAATCGTTATATGTTGCACGCTTGTTGCACCCCCGTCGTCGTTGCTCCGGGGGCCCACGAGCGACAGGCTGGCCACAGGGCGGTACCCCGCCCCCAACCCGCATACAAGGAGACACATCTCTATGACCAGATCTCCCCGTTCCCGTTGGCTGGTGGCCGCCGCAGGCGTCTCCAGCCTCGCCCTAGTCATGTCCGGATGCTCCTCGGACTCCGAGGTGGCCGGCGACGCCGGCTCCGCCCCGGCCACGGACTGCGCCGCCTACGAGCAGTACGGCGACCTCGCCGGCAAGGAGGTCAACGTCTACGCCTCGATCCTCAGCCCGGAGCTGGAGATGTACGAGGCCGCCTACGTCCCGTTCGAGGAGTGCACGGGTGCCAACATCAAGTTCGAGGGTTCGGCCGAGTTCGAGGCGCAGCTCAAGGTTCGCGAGAAGGCCGGCAACCCGCCGGACATCGCGCTGATCCCGCAGCCGGGCCTGCTGGCCAACCAGGTTGCCACCGGCTCGGTCAAGAAGCCCTCGGCGACCACCGAGGCCAACATCGACGCGAACTGGCAGCCCATCTGGAAGGACTACGGGTCGGTGGACGGCGAGTTCTACGCCGCCCCGAACAGTTCGAACCTGAAGTCGCTGGTGTGGTACTCGCCGTCGATGTTCGCCGACAACGGCTGGACCATCCCGGCCACGTGGGATGAGCTCAAGGCCCTGACCGACACGATCGTCGCCAGCGGCATCGTGGACAAGCCCTGGTGCGCCGGCTTCGGCTCCGGCGATGCGACCGGGTGGCCGGGCACGGACTGGGTCGAGGACGTCATGCTGCGCCTGCACGGCCCCGAGGTCTACGACCAGTGGGTCAACCACGAGATCCCGTTCAACGACCCCAAGGTCGCAGCGGCTCTCGACGAGGTCGGCTACTTCCTCAAGAACGAGAGCTACGTCAACGGTGGGTACGGCGGCGTCGAGACGATCGCGTCCACGACCTTCCAGGACGGCGGCCTGACCATCCTCGACGGCACCTGCGCCCTGCACCGCCAGGCACAGTTCTACGCCGGCCAGTGGCCGGAGGGCACGAATATCGCCGAGGATGGCGACGTGTTCGCCTTCTACCTGCCGCCGGCCGACCCGGCGACCACTCCGGTCCTCGGCGGCGGCGAGTTCATCACTGCCTACGCTGACCGTCCGGAGGTCGTCGCAGCCCAGGAGTGGCTGGCCACTGCTGACTACGCCAACAGCCTGGCCCGCAACAGCACCGGGCTGGCCAGCGCGAACCTCAACGCCGACGCGACGCTGTTCACCGGCATCGCCAAGGTCGCCACCGACGCCCTGGTCGATCCGGACGCGCAGTTCCGCTTCGACGGCTCGGACGCCATGCCCGCTGCGGTGGGTGCCGGCTCGTTCTGGGTGGGCATGACCCAGTGGATCACGGGCAAGTCCACGCAGGACACCCTCGATTTCATCGAGAAGTCCTGGCCCAAGTCCTGATGGACTGATCGTTCTTGGGGGCCACCTGATCGGTGGCCCCCAAGAACGCCCCATCCGATGATCGTCGTCTGCCCTTTGGCAGGCAGGAGGAGCCCGTCGCCGTGACGACACCAGAGAAGTTCCTGCAGATGTTCCTCGCGATCGGGGGGTTCCTGCTCTTCTTCGGAATCCTGCTGTTCGTCATCAGCAGGGTGCGGGGTCGGGCCGCCGATCCACTCACCGCCGTGGCCTTCATCGCCCCGGCACTGGCCATGATCGCCTTCGGGCTGCTCTACCCGGGTGTGCTGACCACCAACCAGTCGTTCCAGAACGCCGACAGCACCGCTTACATCGGCCTGGACAACTACGCCACGCTCTTCCGTGAGCCCGAGTACCAGCGGGTTCTGATCAACACGTTCATCTGGGTGCTGCTGGTGCCGATCGCCGCGACGCTCGTCGGGCTGGTCTACGCCGTCCTGGTGGACCGCACCCGCACCGAGTCGCTGTCCAAGGCCCTGGTGTTCATCCCCATGGCCATCTCCATGGTGGGCGCCTCGATCATCTGGAAGTTCGTCTACGACTTCCGCCCGACGCAGGCCAACCAGATCGGCCTGGCCAACCAGTTGCTCAAGTGGATGGGCCTGGACACCTACAACTTCCTGCTCAACGATCCATGGAACACGTTCTTCCTGATCGTGGTGATGATCTGGATCCAGGCCGGCTTCGCGATGACGGTGCTCTCGGCGTCCATCAAGGCCATCCCCGACGACATCATCGAGGCAGCCAAGCTCGACGGGGTGTCCGGACTGCAGATGTTCCGGTTCATCACCGTCCCGAGCATCCGCCCCGGCATGATCGTCGTGCTGACCACCATCGCGATCGGCACGCTGAAGGTCTTCGACATCGTGCGCACCATGACCGGCGGGCGGTTCAGCACCAGCGTCGTGGCCAACGAGTTCTACACGCAGTCCTTCCGGTACGACAACGCAGGTCTGGGCTCGGCGCTGGCCGTCCTGCTGTTCATCCTGGTCATCCCGATCATCGTCTACAACATCATCCAGTTGCGGAAGGCGGCCCACTGATGGCAGCTGCGGATCCCGTCGTCACGATCGACCCGCCCATCGAGAAGCCGACGAAGTCCAGCGAGGCAAGCATCGCGCTGCGCACGAAGTCGGCGTGGGCCTCGGTGTTCGCGGCGATCATCGCTCTGCTCTGGACGATCCCCACCCTGGGCCTGCTCATCACGAGCTTCCGGCCCGCCGCCGACATCCGGCGCTCGGGCTGGTGGACCATCTGGCGCGACCCGGTGTTCACCCTGAAGAACTACGAGCAGGCGCTGTTCAGCGGGACCACGAACCTGTCCAGCTACTTCGTCAACTCACTGGTGATCACCATCCCGGCCGTGCTGATCCCGATCACCATCGCCTGCATGGCCGCCTATGGTTTCGCCTGGATCAAGTTCAAGGGGGTCGGCCTGCTGTTCGTCGCCGTCTTCGCCTTGCAGATCGTGCCGATCCAGGTCACCCTCGTGCCGCTTCAGACGCTGTTCGTGCAGGCCGGGCTGGCTGGGACGTTCTGGCCGATCTGGATCGCGCACAGCATCTTCGCGCTGCCCCTGGCCATCTACCTGCTGCACAACTTCATGAGCGAGCTACCCGCTGAACTGGTCGAAGCGGCCCGCGTCGACGGCGCCGGGCACATGACCATCTTCTTCCGGATCATGCTGCCCCTGATGGTGCCGGCGATCGCTGCGTTCGCGATCTTCCAGTTCCTCTGGGTCTGGAACGACCTGCTGGTCGGCCTCACCTTCGGCGCCAGTCCCGAGGTGGCGCCACTGACGGTCCGGGTGGCGGAGCTGGTCGGCAGCAAGGGCTCGCAGTGGCACCTGCTGTCCTCGGGTGCCTTCATCTCCATGATCGTGCCCCTGATGGTCTTCCTGGCCTTCCAGCGGTTCTTCGTCCGCGGACTGCTGGCCGGTTCGGTCAAGGGGTAGCCGCGCCGCTGGCTGCGTCAGTGCCCACGAACGTCGTGGCGCTGGCGCAGTTCAGCGGGCGACGACGCGCAGGAGCTTGGCGCTGAACGGGGGCATCGGCATCGCCGTGCCGTGCTCCCGGACGTGGCCGGACTCCCCGGCGAAGCCACCGACGGTGTCCACGACCACCTGGTAGTCGGTTCCGAACGGCTGCCCGGGCAGCAGGAAGGTGCCCGCGTGGGCACCGCCGTTGAGCACGAGGAGGAACGAGTCGTCGGAAAGGCGCTCGCCCCGGCGGCCACGGGCTGCCAGGTCCCCGGACAGGTACATCCCGATCATCCGGTTGTCGCTGAAGTGCCAGTCCACCTCGGTGAACTCCCGGCCGTCGCCGCGCAGCCAGGCCAGGTCCTTGGGCTGGTCGTCGTCCGGGGCGGTGCCCTCGTAGTAGTACGGCCGCGCGAACACCGGGTGCGCCCGGCGCAGGTGGATCACTCCGGCAGTGAAGGCCAACAGGTCGCGCTGCCAGGCCTCGTGCTCCCAGTCCAGCCACGAGACCTCGTTGTCCTGGCAGTAGGCGTTGTTGTTGCCCTGCTGCGTGCGGCCGAACTCGTCGCCGGCGGTCAGCATCGGCACGCCCGTGCTCAGCAGGAGGGTGGTGAGCAGGTTGCGGATCTGGCGCTGGCGCAGGGCGTTGATGTCCGGGTCGTCGGTGACACCTTCGGCGCCGTGGTTCCAGGACCTGTTGTTGTCGGTGCCGTCGCGGTTGTGCTCCTTGTTGGCCAGGTTGTGCTTGTGCGAGTAGCTGACCAGGTCGCGCATCGTGAAGCCGTCGTGGGCGGTGACGTAGTTGATCGACGCGAACGGTCTGCGTCCGTCCCCGGCGTACAGGTCCGCGGACCCGGTCAGTCGCCAGCCCAGCTCGGACAGCGACCCGTAGCCACGCCAGTAGTCGCGGACCCCGTCGCGGAACTTGTCGTTCCATTCGGTCCACAGCGGCGGGAACCCACCCACCTGGTAGCCGCCCGCACCGACGTCCCAGGGCTCGGCGATCAGCTTGACCGGCCGCAGCACCGGGTCCTGCTGAAGGGTCGACATGAACGCCCCGAGCATGTCGACGTCGTGGAACGACCGGGCCAGGGCGCTGGCCAGGTCGAACCGGAACCCGTCGACGTGCATCTCGGTGACCCAGTAGCGCAGCGAGTCCATGATCACCTGGATGGTGTGCGGCTGCGAGGCGTTCGGCGTGTTGCCGCAGCCGGTGTAGTCGGCATAGTGCCGGCCGTTGCTCAGCCGGTAGTAGCTCTGGTTGTCGATGCCGCGCAGGCTGAGCGTGGGCCCCTGCTCGTTGCCCTCGGCCGTGTGGTTGTAGACGACGTCGAGGATCACCTCGAGGCCGGCGGCGTGCAGGGCGCGGACCATCTCCTTGAACTCGGTCACCTGCTGGCCGCGCGTCCCGGACGCGCTGTAGGCGGCGTGTGGGGCGAAGAAGCCGAGCGTGTTGTAGCCCCAGTAGTCGGTCAGCCCGCCGTGCAGCAGGTGATCCTCGCTGATGAAGTGGTGCACGGGCAGCAGCTCGATGGCCGTGACGCCCAACTTGGTGAGGTGCTCGATGGCCGCGGGGTGCCCCAGCCCGGCATAGGTGCCTCGCAGGTGCTCGGGGACCCCCGGGTGCCGCCGGGTCAGGCCCTTGACGTGGGCCTCGTAGATGATCGTCTGGGTCCACGGCGTGCCCGGGTGCCGGTCCCCGCGCCAGTCGAAGCCGTCGTCGCCGACGACCACGCACCGAGGCACGTAGGGGCTGGAGTCCCGGTCGTCTCGGTGCAGGTCGTCGTGGCCGACGTGGCCGCGGGTCGCCGGGTGCGGGGTGAAGTCGCCCTCGATGGCCCGGGCGTAGGGATCCATCAGCAGCTTGGCGCTGTTGAAGCGGTCGCCGCTCCACGGGTCCCAGGGCCCATCGACCCGGAACCCGTACCGGTCGCCGGCCTTCATCCCGGGGACGAAACCGTGGAAGGTCTGGAAGGTGTTCTCGCGCAGCGCGATCCGGCGCTCGTGACCGGCCTCGTCGAACAGGCACAGGTCCACCGACTCCGCGCCCGCCGCCCAGAGGGCCACGTTCGCCCCGTCCGGGCGCAACGTCACCCCCAGCGGGTGCCAGTCCCCGGGCCACGCGTCGGGCAGCCGCTCGGGTGCCAGCGCGAGTGGGCGCACCGAGGTCACGCCGTCACCTGCGACGCTCGCGACGCCCTCGACCGATCCGTGCACGGGCTCAGGGTACCTGTCGTGACCGAACCTGGCGGTGGGTCCACGCCGGGACGCCTCGAGCGCGTGGCTAGGCTCGCAGGTGTCCGAACCAGGTCGATGACGAAGGGGTGCCCCATGTCCGGTGGAGATTGCGGTGAAGTGGTCGTCCAAGGCGAGTTGACGCGCGTCGAGCTCGAGGCCGGCGTGGCCACGCTGCGCCTGGACCGCCCTCCGGTCAACGCGCTGAACCTCGCCATGCAGGCCGAGATCCTGGCCGCCGCGCGGTGGCTGGCCGCATCCGGCGAGGTGCGCGCCGTGATCATCTACGGGGGGGCGAAGATGTTCGCCGCAGGTGCGGACATCAAGGAGATGGCCGCCATGGACTACCAGGACATGGCGGGCGCCTCGCACCTGCTCCAGGAGTCGTTCAACGCCGTCGCCGGCCTGCCCATGCCGGTGGTGGCCGCGGTGACCGGGTACGCGCTCGGCGGTGGCTGCGAGCTCGCTCTGTGCGCGGACCTGCGCGTGGTCGGCCAGCGGGCCAAGCTCGGCCAGCCCGAAGTGCTGCTCGGCGTGATCCCGGGCCTGGGTGGCTCGCAGCGCCTGCCCCGCCTGATCGGCCCGTCGCGGGCCAAGGACCTGATCCTGACCGGCCGGTACGTGGGCGCCGACGAGGCCCTGACCCTCGGCCTGGCCGACCGGGTGGTGCCCGACGAGGCGGTCTACGACACAGCCCGGGACCTGGCGCGGGGCTTCGCGGCCGGGGCTCCGATGGCCCTGGCCGCAGCCAAGCGCGCCATCGATCGTGGCCTGGACGTGGACGTGGCCACCGGCACCCAGATCGAGCGGCTGGAGTTCGCCGGGCTGTTCGCCACCGAGGACCGCCGGATCGGTATGGCCTCGTTCCTGGCCGATGGCCCGGGCAAGGCGGCCTTCACCGGCCGGTGAGGCGACGGGATGCGCCCGGAGCGCGACCGTGATGGGATTGTCGCCGACCCAGGAGGAGGCCCGGATGCGGGTGACGGTGTTCGGAGCGACCGGCGGGACCGGCCACGAGGTTCTCGCCCAGGCGTTGGCCGCGGGTCATGAGGGTTCCGTGCTGGTCCGCGACCCGGCCAAGCTCGGGGCCCAGGACCCTCGGGTGCGCGTCGAGGTGGGCGACGCCCGCGACCCCGACGCGGTCGCCCGAGCTGTGGCCGGCGGGCAGGGCGCCATCAGCTGCGTCGGCGGAAGTGGCCTGGGCCGCTCGACCCTGGTCACCGAATGCGTGCAGACCATCGTCAGGGCACTGCCGACCGGCGCGCGGTTGTTGACGGTGAGCACGGTGGGTGCCGGTGACTCCGGCTCGCAGATGCCACTGCCGGTGCGGGCCACGATCGGCCTGCTGCTGCGCAACGCGATCGCCGACCACGACGGTGCCGAGCTGGCGGTCATGGGCAGTGATCTGGACTGGACGATCGCCCGCTGTGTGGGTTTGACCGACGAGCCTGCCCGGGGCGAGGCCCACGTGACCACCTCCGGGCGGGTCGGTGGCTCCCGGATCCCGCGCGCTGACGTGGCCGCCTGGCTGGTGGCCGGGCTGGCGGACCCCACCTACTCCCGGCGCGCCGTAACGC
>JBAVKQ010000351.1:0-7180 GCA_049688395.1 Candidatus Nanopelagicales bacterium | reverse complement strand
GGCTGCTGCGGCCCTGGCCGGCGCGCCCGGCCAGTTCGCCGGGCAGGTGGCCCTGGTCACCGGCGCATCGCCGCACTCGATCGCGTGGGCCAGCGTCGCGCACCTGCTGCGCGGCGGGGCCACGGTGATCGTCGTCACCACCACCGACACCCGCGAGCGGATCGCGGCCTACCGCGACCTCGAGCGCAGGTACGCAGCCCCGGGCGCGCAGCTGCACGTGGTCCGGGCGAACCTGGCCTCGTTCGCCGACATCGACGCCCTGCTCGACTGGGTGACGACCCCGACCGTCGAGGAGGTCGGGCCGACCACCCGCGAGGTCAAGCCCGCGCTGTGGCCCACGATCGTGCTGCCGTTCGCCGCGGCCCCGGCCGGCGGCGAGGCGCCCGACACCGGGCCGGACGCGGCGCGCACGCTGCGCCTGCTCCTGCTCGGGGTGCAGCGACTGGTGGGGGGCCTGGCCGAGCGCGTGACCAGCGCCGACCGCGCACCGTTCACCGTGGTGCTGCCCATGTCGCCCAACCACGGCACGTTCGGTGGCGACGGTGCCTACGGCGAGGCCAAGGCCGCCCTGAGCACCATGGTCAACCGCTGGCACTCGGAGGCATCGCGGTGGGGTCGGGCGACCCGCCTGGTCGCGGCCGAGATCGGCTGGGTCCGTGGCACCGGCCTGATGGCCGGCAACGACCGGATCGCGCACACCATCGAGCGTGAACTCGGGGTGCTGACCTACTCCGCCGCGCAGATGGGGGCCCTCATCGCGGCCCTGGCCACGCCGGAGTTCGCGCGCCGTGCCGCGGTGGCCCCGGTCGAGGTGGACCTGTCCGGTGGGCTGCGGGGACGTGGCGATCTCGGTGCCGCCCTGGCCCGGGCGATGACCGCCGTCCGTGTGGACGGAATCGACAATCAGATAGTCGATTCCGTGCACACGGACGCGACGATCGACGCGCTGGCCAACCTGCCCGACGTCCTGCGCCTGGCCCGGGCCACGCCCACCGAGCCGGAGTCGGGCACCCCGGCGCGGATCGCCGCCCAGGACATGATCGTGATCGCCGGCATCGCCGAGTACGGCCCCTGGGGCGCCTCGGCGACCCGGTGGCAGGCGGAGGTCGGGTCCCTGGCCGCCGACGGCGTGCTCGAACTGGCCTGGCGACGAGGCCTGGTCCGCTGGGACGCGTCGGCAGGCAGCTGGACCGACGCCGACAGCGGCGAGCCCGTGGCCGAGGCCGATTTGGCCGCCCGCTACCGCGACCGCGTGCTCGTCGGGGTTGGGGTACGCGCCTTGGAGCGCACCGATCGGGTGGCCGCCGACGGGTACACGGAGTTCAGCGAGGTGTTCCTCGACCGGGCACTGCGCACCCCGGTGGCCACCGAGGCGCACGCCCGGGCGCTGGCCGCCGGGACCGCGGGCGCAACGGTTGCGCGCGCCGCGGAGGGGTGGATCGTCACCCTGCCTGCGGGTTCGGCGATCCGGGTGCCCCGCACCCACCCGCTGACCCGCAGCGTGGGTGGTCAGTTCCCGACCGGCAGCGACCCGACCCGGCACGGCCTGGAGCCCGGTGTGGCCGGGGCGATGGACGCGCTGGCCGCGTGGAACCTGGTCGTCACCGCCGAGGCGCTGGTCGATGCCGGGGTCACCCCGGAGGAGCTGGTCGGCGCGGTGCACCCCAGCCTCGTGGGCAACACCCAGGGCACCGGGATGGGCGGGATGGGCAGCATCCAGACCCTCTACATGGACCCGGCCACCGGCAAGGAGCACGCCAACGACGTGCTCCAGGAGGCGCTGGGCAATGTGGTGTCCGCGCACGCCAACCAGGGCCTGGTCGGCGGCTACGGACCGATGGTGCACCCGGTCGCCGCCTGCGCCACTGCGGCGGTCTCCCTGGAGGAGGCCATTGACAAGATCGCCCTGGGCAAGGCCGAGATCATCGTCGGCGGCGGCTGGGACGACCTGAGCACCGAGGGCATCCTCGGGTTCGCCGACATGGCAGCCACGGCCGACAACGCGGCGATGAGTTCCGCCGGGCTGGACCCGACCGAGCACAGCCGACCGGGGGACCGGCGGCGTCGGGGCTTCGTGGAGTCCCAGGGGGGCGGCAGTTTCGTGGTCTGCCGCGGTTCCGTGGCCCTGGCCCTCGGGCTGCCGGTGCGCGCGGTGGTCGGCTACGCGGCGTCGTTCGGCGACGGGATCCACACCTCCATACCGGCGCCCGGCCTGGGCGCCCTCGGGGCTGTGCGCGGCGGGCAGGACTCGCCCCTGGGTCGCGCCCTGGTTGACCTGGGGCTGAGCGCCGAGGACATCGCGGTGGTCTCCAAGCACGACACCTCCACGCAGGCCAACGACCCCAACGAGGCCCTCGTGCACGCCACGATCGCCGAGGCCCTCGGGCGCAGCGCCGGCGCCCCCCTGCGGGTGATCTCGCAGAAGTCGTTGACCGGGCACAGCAAGGGTGGGGCTGCGGCGTGGCAGATCGCCGGGTTGTGCGACGTGTTCGACACCGGGATCGTGCCGGGCAACCGCAACCTGGTCAGCGTCGACCCACGGGTCGTCCCCGCGCCGCTGGTCGTCGATCACCGCCCCCTGGTGCGCCACGAGCCGGTCCGTGCCGGGCTCGTGACCAGCCTGGGCTTCGGGCACGTGTCGGCGGTGGTCGCCCTGGCGCACCCCGACGTGTTCGTGGGGGCCGTCCCGGCCGACCAGCGTGCGGACTACCTGGCCCGCGCGCACGCCCGTCGGGTCAGCGGCGCCCAGCTGCGGCTGGCCGCCCAGCACGGCGGGCCGCCGGTGCTCACCAGGCGCACCGATCGCCGGCTGGGCCCGGGGACGCCCGAGGTCCAGCGTGCCCGCGAGGTCGAGCTGCTGGTCGGCGAACGGGCCGTCGAGCCGGTGCGCACGTCGGCCGGGCGCGCCTGATGCCCGTGCTGGGGGTGGGTATCGACCTGGTGGGGGTCGAGTCGTTCGCCGAGCAGCTCGCCGCCGGCGGTTCGGCGTTCGCCGAGCAGACGTTCACGGCCGCCGAGGTGCGCGCAGGCAGTGGACCAGCCGGTGCCGCGCAGCACCTGGCCGGTCGGTACGCGGCCAAGGAGGCGTTCGTCAAGGCGTTCTCCGGGGCGCGACCGGGTCGGGCGCCGGTGGCCCCCGACCTGGACTGGCGGCACGTCGAGGTGGTCTCCGACGGCTGGGGCCGTCCCGGGCTGCGCCTGCACGAACCGGTGGCCGGCGCGGTCCGGGCTGCACTCGGGGAGGTCGTGATCCAGGTCTCGATCACCCACGAGCCAGCGATGGCTGCCGCGGTGGTCGTGATCGAGTCCGCTCAGGAATCCGGTGCTCAGGAACTCAGCGCTCAGGAACTCAGGGAGACCGCGCGCAGGTAGGCCCGCAGCATCCGTTTGAGCTCATGCACGGTGGCCGGGTTCGGTCGGCCGTCGGAGACCGAGAAGTGCAGCAGCGACTGGCACATCTCCACCACGACCTCGCTGATCGTGACCTGCTCGTCGAACGTGTGGTCCCGGGCCAATCGCGCGATCATCGGCAGCAGGACGCTGACCAGCGCACGCGAGTGCTCGGCGGCCAGGGTGCGGGTGGCGGCCGTGGAGCGCATCGCCAGCCAGATCGCGCGCCGGGTCGGGTCATCGACCCAGTGCGCGGCGACCAGGTCGATCAGCTCGTCGGTCTGGTTCTGCCAGTCGTCGTTGGGGAACCGGTCGGCGTTGTCGATCAGGTCGTCGACCAGGGCTGCGGTGTCGCGCGCGTCCAGCTCCGCGACGATCGCGTACTTGTTCGGGAAGAACTGGTAGATCGAACCCACGGGGATGCCGGCGCGGGTGGCCACGTCCTCGACGGTGAACGCGGCCATGCCACCCTCGGCGAGCAGGTCGCGGGCGGCATGCAGGATGGCGTCGAAGCGCACCCGGCCGCGGGCCTGGACCGGTCGATGGCGCACCCCCAGGTCCGTGGCGCTCGTCTCTGCGGAGGTCATCGCTGCACGAGCCCATCGAGGGACTGGCCCAGGGGCAGGGGCACGGCTACCAGCCGAGCCAGGCCGAGGGGTCGACGAATTTGTCGTTCTTGGTCACCTCGAAGTGCAGGTGGCTGCCCGTCGAGTTGCCCGTGGAGCCCACATCGCCGATGTGGTCACCGGTGCTGACCTTCTGGCCCTTGGCCGTCCTGATGCTCGACAGGTGGTTGTACGTGGTCTGCCAGCCGCCGCCGTGGTCGATGATGATCTGGTTGCCGTAGGCGCCGGCATAGCCGGTGGACACCACCGTGCCCGAGGCGGCCGCCAGGACGTCGGTGCCCGACGGAGCGGCGAAGTCCAGTCCGGTGTGCATGCCCGAGGACCAGCGGCCCCCGGTGTCGCCGAAGTGCGCGGTCAGGTTGTACTGGCCCTTCTTGACCGGGGCCTGGCGGGTCGTGGCCAGACTCGCGCGGTAGACCTGCGCCTTGTCCTTGGACTGCTGGTAGTCGGCTTTGGTCTGGGTCACCTCGGAGGTGCGCTCGGCCAGCACCTCGGCCTTGTCCTCGAGGGCCTGCTCCGCTGCGCTCAGATCGTCGAGCACGCTGGCGCCACGCTCGACCGCGTCATCCAGGCGCTTCTGCGCCGACAGTGCGGCCAGGGCCGCGAACTCCGCCTGCTCGGCGGTGGCCCCGCCGGGCAGGAGCGACTGGACCCCCGTGCTCTCGGCCTGCGTCTGCTCGGCATGGGCCAGCGCTTCGTCGAGGGACATCGTCGCGGCCCGCAGCTCGGACACTGCGACCTCGGCCGCCTCCTGGGTGGTCCCGAGGGCCTCCTCGGCCTTGGCCGAGGCCCGCTCGGCCTTGTCGGCCAGTGCCTTCTCCTTGGCCAGGGCTGCCTTCTCGGCAGCCGCTGCGCTCGCCGCCTTCTCCACGTCCTTGGGAGTTGCCCCGCCCTTGGGTGCCGTGGGCGCCTTGGGCTCGGCTGCCTTGGTCGTGGCCGCCTTGGGCTTGGCTGCCTTGGTCGTGGTTGCCTTGGTGTCCGTCTGCGTCGGCGCAGCAGGGGCGGCGGTGCTCGACGACTGGGGGCCCACGGCCGTGGGTGCCCCCCCCGTGGGTGCCACGGGACTGGGCGTCGCCGCAGTGGGGGCGAACGACTGGGCCGGGGCCTGGGCCTGGGCCGTGCCCCGTGCCCCGGTACTGGCCTCGCCCCGGCTGACGGACTCGGCCGCCTGCGTGCGCGCCTGGACCGCGCTGTCGGTGATGCCCAGGGCCCCCTCCAACTCGCGGACCAGGTCCTCGGCCGGGTTGGCCGCCGCGGAATAGGTCGCTGCGGCCGCACCGGGCGGCACGACGGAGGCCGAGACCACGCCCAGGCTGATGGCCGCGGCAGCGCTTGCCTTGAGCAGGGTCGCCGACCGCATCCCGAGCCGGATCTGGTCGATCACCAGCAAGATCGGGATGGGCACCTCCGTGAGCAGCCGCAGCGGGATCTCGCCCACCTCGCCCCGGGACAGCGTGTCGGCCAGCGACCTGTTCGTGCGCAGCCGCCCGCCCAGGGACACATCTCCGAGGTCGTCGATCACGAGGTCGTAGTCGTGCTGGGAGAGCTGGTCGGCGATCACTGGCCAGGCATCGTCCACACCGACCGCGGGGATCCAGTTGGTGGTGAAGTCCGCGGCCCGGGCTCGGGCGACCGCCCGCTGCCAGAGTTCCTGCTCGCGGCTGATCGCCAGCAGCTCGTCCTGGTCCTCGGAGGTCAGTTGCTCACCCTGGGCGCCGAGCACCAGGACATCGAGCACCGCTCCGGTGGTATCGGCCACGGCCACGGCGGCGTGCGCGGCCAGGCCGCTGATCGGTCCCTGTCTGCGGTCCACGATGGCCAGGATCCGGCGGAACGGGGCGGGTTGGCCGTCGGCGAGGAAGACCGCGAAGCCGGGCAGGTCGCCGCTGATGCTTCGGGCCGTGCCCTTGAGCAGCTCGCCGAGCAGCTTCTGGGGTTCGGCGTAATCCCGGCGGATCCCGACCCACGAGATGCGGCGCTGGGCGGCCACCCGCAGTGCCTCGGCGATCGTCGGGCGGGACGTGGCCGAGGCCTGGGCCACGACGTCCGCGCGGGGCTCGGCAGCGTCCCACGAGGTCAGCGCAAGGGCGCCCCGGGCATAGCGGCGTGCGATGTCCAGCCCGGCGCTGCTGGCGGGATCGGAGTCGACGACGACGAGCATGTCCGGCGTGCTGCCCATGGGCATGACCTACCTCCTTGGTGGGGGGCCCCGCGGCCAGTGTGCCGCAGCGACGAACGCGTAGCCCGGTCATGGTGCCCCTGGGGGCACTTTTTCAACCCTTCGTGGCACCGGGCTCGCCTCAGCGCAATCCCTGGACCCAGTTGCGCATCCGGCGGCCCTGGCTGCGCAGCCACTCGATCCGGGCGCCGGCCAGGACCAGCAGCGTCCCAGCCGATGCCAGCGCCAGGAACCGGGGCAGGGTCGCCAGCCCGCCCCAGATCTGGGCTCCCGCGGTGATCAGCAGTGCCAGCGCAGCCGGGATCAGCAGGCCACCGAGCCGGCTGCGCGCGCCCAGTACGACGGCCAGCACCCCGGCGACGAGCAACCCCGCCAGGCGCACCAGCTGTCCGGTGGTGCTCAGGTCACCCAGGTCGAGAGCCCAGGGCGCACCCCAGGCGGCCAGCGCCGAGGGAAGCAGGCCCATCGCAACAGCCGGGCCCAGCCACACCAGTGAGGGGGTCGGCCCGCGTCGGTGCCAGAGCAGCCCGGCGGCCAGCAGCAGCGCGGCCAATGGCAGGGAGCGGCCCTCCACCACCGCTGGTGCGAAATCAGGCGCGAGCGACAGCGCGAGGGCCGCGAGCAGGGTCCCGACCCACCCGGCGGCAGGCAACCACCACCCGACGGCGAAGGCGAGAGCGGCCACAAGAGCGGCCAGGAGGCTCAACTGGCTGTCGACGAGGTCGGAGTCCCAACGCACCTCGTAGGGGGCTTCGCCGCGCAGCAGGGCCCATCCGATCCACACCGAAGCGGCACCGGTGATCGCGATGGACCAGCGCGGTGAGTCACCGTGCAGGACCCACAGCACCATGCCGACGGTGACTCCGGCCAGGGCCACCGCGACGGCCAACCAGACCGGCTGGGGGTCTGGCGGCAGGGCCAGCACCACGGCGACGGTCCCGCCGGCGAGGGCGGCCGCGCCGTGTGGCAGCGGCCAGCCGGCCCC
>JBAVKQ010000350.1:0-2903 GCA_049688395.1 Candidatus Nanopelagicales bacterium | reverse complement strand
GCATCGACCAGTGCCAGCAACTCGGCGAACGCCTCACCGGTCGGCTCATGCTCCGGGTACTCGATGACGAGGTAGTCAATCGGCCCCGTGCTGAGCAGTTCGTCGTCGTCCATCTGACCTCCAGTACACGCTCGGGTCCACACGTGCCGGCCGGCCCATTGTGGACCGTTGACCAGCGTGGGGCGCCCGACGCTCGAGCGCATCACCCATTGTGGGTGATGGCTGACCTCGAGGCTGGGCCGATGCTCCCCACCTCCGTGGCCAGTTGGCTTGCCTCTGATTCGTCAGCACCGGACGTTCCGTGGCCCGGCTGACGCTGGAACCCCGCGCGGACGACCCCGCCTCGTCCTGGGACGGGGTCTTGGGCGCCCTGCGGTCCACTGCGCACGATCAGGCGCGCAGAAGGTGCGCGAGGTGGGTCAGTGAGGTGGCTTCCAGCGTGGGGGCGTTGAAATATCCGGGGTAGGTCGCCTCGGTTCGATTGATCCAGGCGTCCTCGGTGGACAGCTGTCGTTCGAAGTGCCCGCTGTCTCCTGCGCGTTCGACGAGCTGCTCCGCGACTGAGGCCTGGCCGTTGCTCAGGGTGACCAGCCATGGGCCGAGCGCCCCGAGAGCGGGCAAACCCGCGGGGACGTCGCTGGGTACGTCCAGCGCGTCGAAGCCACCCATGATGTGCGCGACCGCGTCGTCGACCGCACGGTCAGCGGCAATAGGGGCCAGGTGGGCCGGAGCGCCGACATCGACGAACCGGCTGCCCAGCGGCGACAGGTCGGAAAGGGTCTCGTAGACATCGAACAGCAGCACTTGCGGGGGTGGTGGGGCGCTGGCGTGGTCCGAGGTTCGTGCGTCGAGATTCGACGTGCCCATGGGGACTCCGATCGCGAGGTCAACTCGATGAGCCTCAAGCCCTGAGCGGCGTGAACAGGCTGGCGTGCACGACGATCCTCCGCCTCAACCCGCAGCGTCACTCGGGACCCAGGCCCCGCGGGGACCGCGGGATCTGCTCACCTTGTGCCCACCGGCGAGTCCGTGACTTCACCGAAACGAGGTGAAGTCACCCTCGCCCAGGGGTGGCACGCTCTCAACCGGCCCGGCCAGATCGTCATCGCCGTCAACAAGGACGGCACCGACATCGAGCCCCTCCTCAGCCACGCCGAGAATACGCAGGTGAACCAGACCACCTGGGGGGACCTCGACGCCGAGATCGCCAAGGAGATCGACGCGGCCAAGGCGGCCAACGCCTCCTGAACCCGCTCGCACGCGTGCTCGTCCGAGCCCAAGTCGTCGATCAGGAAGTCTGTGGCCGGCACTTGGGCTCGTCCGACATCGCGGCAAGCCGGCCGCAGAGCAAGACGTGACCAGTCGAGGGGCCTGGCCACCACGGCATCGGCTGTGTGGCGAAGGAGCAGATTCGCACCCGGCGCAGTGGGGCTTGCCTGTCTCCAGCCTCGGGGACGGGGGCTCGAGATCATTCGCTTCACCAAGTCGAACGAAGCCGGCCAGTGTCTGACAACGCTGTTACGGCGCCGGGGCAGGCTCGAGATGTCAGGCAGGGTCGATGGCCGGGTCGACTGGTGAACCTGAGCCGATGACCTCGTCGGACTCTGCGGGCAGCCGTACGTCGCGGTCGAATCGGTTGCTCAGGGCCATGATCGGCGCCGCCATCATGGCCCCGAAGACACCGGCCACCAGCCCACCGAGCAACGTGATGAGGAATACCCCGAGGGCGGAGACCTTCATCGTCGAGCTGTAGGCGAACGGCTGGACGGCGCTCTGCAATCCCAAGTTCACGACGAGCACAGCTGCGAGCATCAGCCAGCCGTCGGTGGTTCCGCCTGAACCCAGCGCGAGCAGGACGGCGAAGGCACCCCCCAGCCAAGCCCCGATGTAGGGGATGTAGGACGTGACGAACAAGACGACGAATACCGAGCCGGCCGCCGGAATGTCCAGCATCAGGGCCACGACCCAGATAGGGAAAGCGTTGACCGCGGCCAGGATCGTCGAGCCCTTGTAGTAGTCGCGGATCACCTGACCAAAGGTCGTGAACAATCGGTCGGCCTGGGCGCGCGGCCACGGCAGCACCCGAGCGACCCACCCCTGGCTCTCCTTGGGGTTGAGCAGCACCAGGAAGAAGACCATCGTCGCGATGAAGACACCGAAGAACAGTGAGACGGCCGAGTTCAGACCACCGACGACCAACCCCGCCAGGCCCTTGGCACCGGTCACGACCTGGGTGGCCGACTGGGTCGAGTTGGACACCGATCCACTGACCGACCCACTGGTGACACCGAGCTCCGCCTGGAGTCTGGCAACACCGGCCTGGATCGACGCGGAGATCGCCGGCGTTTCGTTCGCCACGCCCTTGATGAAGATCCAGCCGAACAGGAACCCCACTCCAGCCGCGAACAGCAGCACGATGCCCACCGCAACGCCCCGCGGCATCCGGCGGGCCAGCCACTCGGTGAGTGGGAGGAGCAGAACTGCGAGCACCAGGGCCACGGCGACCGGGATGATCAGCCCGCTGAGCAACCGAAAAGCGATGTAGGCAGCCGCAAGACCACCAGCGACACCGATGACAGCCCACCCCATCGATCCCCCGTAGCGCAGGGGTGCCGGGATCAGGTCTGCGCGGGTCATGTCCGGTCCGGTCATCGTGGTGGTCTCCTTTCGTCAGGGCTTTCCAACCCCATGGAGACAGGCACACAAGGCGGGATGCGCACACGCATCGGGGCCCGGACCCGGCTCTGACTGGCTGTACTCGTCGCTCGTGTACCCCTCCTGTGTCGAGCAGCGCCGGGTTCAGCCGTTGAGCAGCTTGGCCTTCGCAACCTCGAACTCGGCGTCGGTCAGGACCCCGGCTGCCTTGAGTTCGCCGAGCTTGGTGAGCTCGCCGACCAGGTCGA
>JBAVKQ010000349.1:0-4686 GCA_049688395.1 Candidatus Nanopelagicales bacterium | reverse complement strand
GCGTGGGTCAGCCCGGTCGGCGCCGCGATCGCGCGTTCCAGCACGGGGTGTGCCAGTGCCGACGGTACTCGTCGCCGTCGTGGCGGTCCGCGCGCCAGGCCACGAGGTGCGCCGTCCCCGGCGGGATCTCCTGCTGGCAGCCCGGGCAGCGGTAGGCCTTGGTCGCCGCCGCGCCGGTGATCCGGCGCACGTGCCAATCGCCGTCGGGATGGGACTCGGCGGCCTGCAGGGAACCGGTCCGGCGCAGCTCGACCGGATCGTGCGTCCGGCGGTTCTTGCGGCCCATTGCCCACACGCTACCGGCAGCCGGGCCGCAGTCGCGTCGGCCGATGCGTGGATAGCATGGCCGCCATGTTGCACTTCATCGAGACCGGCACCGGTGATCCCGTCGTCCTGCTGCACGCCTTCCCCGTCGACAGCACCCTGTGGGCCGCCCAACGAAAGGACCTGGCCGCGCAGGGCTACCGGGTGATCACCCCGGACCTGCCCGGCTTCGGCGGCAGTCCGCCCAGCCACGAGCCGCCGTCCCTGGATGTCATGGCCGACGAGGTGGCCAAGCTGCTGGACCATCTCGGGCTTGACCGCGTGATCGTCGGTGGGCTGTCCATGGGCGGCTACGTGACCATGGCCATGCTGCGCCGGCACCCCGAACACCTGGCCGGGATCATCCTGGCCGATACGAAGGCTCCCGCCGATCCGGCGACGGCGATCGCCCACCGGCTGTCGGTGGCCGACTCCGTCGAGGCATCCGGCTCGACCGCGGCGCTGGCCGAGGCGATGCTGCCCAACCTGCTCGGGACGAGCACTCGCGCGCACGCCGAGGGGGTCGTGGCGATGGTGCGCCGCTGGATCAACGCCCAGCCCCCGGCAGGCGTCGCCTGGGCCCAACGGGCGATGGCCGAGCGTCCCGACTCGACACCGGACATCGTCGCATTCGGGGGTCCGGTCCTGGTCCTGCACGGTGATCAGGACATGATCTCCCCGGCGCCCGATGCCGCGGTCATCGCGGACGCCGCCCGTTCCGGGGGCAACCCGACGACTGTGGTCGAAATCCCGGACGCAGGCCATCTGAGCGCCGTGGAGAACTCGCGGGCCGTCTCGCGTGCGTTGCTCGACTGGTTGGCCACGGTCGAACGCTGACCCGTCGGCACCGCGCTCGCTGGACGATCCTGCCGGTGCCCGTGCCGATCCGGACGGCACGAGGCCCGGCCGGAGCCCGCAGGATGCGGACGCCCGGCCGGGCCTCGGCGGCTCAGATCCCGCGGAACCGGTTGATCGCGTCGATGTGCTTGGCGCGCTTGGCCTCGTCACGCACACCCAGGCCCTCTTCGGGTGCCAGGCACAGCACGCCGACCTTGCCCTGGTGCAGGTTGCGGTGCACCTCCAGGGCGGCCTCGCCGGTCTGCTCCAGGGGGAAGGTCTGGCTCAGGGTGGGGTGGATCAGGCCGCGGTCCACCAACCGGTTGGCCTCGTAGGCCTCGCGGTAGTTCGCGAAGTGCGAGCCGATGATCCGCTTGAGGTTCATCCAGAAGTACCGGTTGTCGTACTCGTGCATGTAGCCCGAGGTCGATGCGCAGGTGGCGATGGTGCCGCCCTTGCGGGTCACGTACACCGAGGCGCCGAACGTCTCGCGGCCCGGGTGCTCGAAGACGATGTCGACGTCCTCGCCACCGGTGAGCTCACGGATCTTCTTGCCCAGGCGCTGCCACTCCTTGGGGTCCTGGGTGGTCGGGTCCTTCCAGAACTTGAAGTCCTCGGCCCTGCGGTCGATGATCAGCTCCGCGCCCATGGCCCGGCAGATGTCGGCCTTGTCGTCGCTGGAGACCACGCAGATCGGGGTGGCGCCACCGTTGAGCGCCATCTGGGTCGCGTACGAACCCAGACCGCCGGAGGCGCCCCAGATCAGCACGATGTCACCCTGCTTCATGCCCGCGCCGTTGCGCGAGACCAGCTGGCGGTAAGCGGTGGAGTTGACCAGCCCGGGCGCTGCGGCCTCCTCCCAGGTGAGGTGCTTGGGCTTGGGCATCAACTGATTGGACTTCACCAGCGCGATCTCGGCCAGCCCGCCGAAGTTGGTCTCGAAGCCCCAGATGCGCTGCTCGGGGTCCATCATCGTGTCGTTGTGGCCCATCGGGCTCTCCAGCTCGACCGACAGGCAGTGCGCGACCACCTCGTCGCCGGGCTTCCAGGCGTTCACGCCCGGTCCCGTGCGCAGCACGACCCCGGCCAGGTCCGAGCCGACCACGTGGTAGGGCAGATCGTGACGCTTGGCCAGCGCGTGCGAGCGCCCGTAGCGCGACAGGAAGCCGAACGTGCTCACCGGCTCGAACAGCGCAGTCCACACCGTGTTGTAGTTGATCGCCGAGGCCATCACTGCGACCAGTGCCTCGCCGGGACCGAGCTCGGGGACCGGCACATCATCGAGGTGCAGCGACTTGCGGGGGTCCTTGTCCTTGGTGGACAGCCCGGCGAACATCTGTTCCTCGTCCTTGTGGACTGTCACCCCTCGATAGCTCTGCGGGACCGGGATCTGCCCGAACCCCTCCGCATGGTGCTCGTCGGCGAGGATGGCATCGAGGATCTGCTTCACGGGGACCTCCTGGACGTGGGTGAACCGCTTGGTTCGAGACTCAGGCTACCGGCGGGTAACCGGGGGTGCGCGGTGGGGGTGGCTGCCCGGCCAGCCGCGCGCCCCCACCTCCCGAACCGCCCGAGCAGCCGGGCATCCGGGCGATGCGTCGAGCGCCCGAACGGGCCGATCTGCCGGGATCAGTGCCCGTCGCCCGACCCGGCAGCCGGCTCCACGAGTTCGACGAGCACCCCGCCGCAGTCCTTGGGGTGCACGAAGTTCACCCGCGACCCGGCGGTGCCGTTCTTCGGCGCGTCGTAGAGCAGCCGCACGCCGGCCGCGCGCAGGCGCTCGGAGGCTGCGTCGATGTCTGCCACCCGGAACGCCAGCTGCTGCATACCCTCACCGCTGCGGGCCAGGAACTTGCCGATGGGGGAGTCCGGGCGCAGGGGTGCGAGCAGCTGCAGGAACGACCCGGACCCGGCGATGTCGACCATCGCCTCGCGGACGCCCTGCTCCTCGTTGACCTCCTCGTGCACCGAGTGCAGGCCGAACGCGCGGGCGTAGAAGGCCAGCGAGGCGTCGAGGTCGGCCACCGCCAGGCCGACGTGGTCGATGCGCTGAACCAGCGGGCCCAGCGCGTCGATCGGGGACTGCGCAGCAGCAGGGTTCTGGGCGTCCATGGGGTCACCTTCCTCGCCGGGTCCGGCGCCCGGCATCCAGCGTCGGCGACGGGCCGCACCTGGCCGCCGCATCGTCGTGCCAGCCTAGCCCGCACCGGTTTCCCGGCCGTGCGCCGCCCGGTGCCCGCATCGGGCGGGACCGGAGCCAGCTGCCCCGGGCCGGCCGGGCCGGGCGGGCGGTGTGCCGCGTGTCACCCGGCGTGGCTATCGTGGCCTCAGCAGCAGTCCCGTTCACCCTGACCGAAAGAGGCACACCATGTCCGGATCCGTGATCGTCGCCGGTGCCCGCACCCCCATGGGGCGGCTGCTGGGCTCCCTCAAGGGCTTCTCCGCCGCGCAGTTGGGCGGCATCGCGATCAAGGGGGCGCTGGAGCGGGCCGGCGTGGCCCCCGACCAGGTCGAGTACGTGATCATGGGTCACGTCATCCAGGCCGGTGCCGGGCAGATGAGCACCCGCCAGGCCGCGATCGAGGCCGGCATCCCGCTGAGCGTCCCCTCGCTGACGGTCAACAAGGTGTGCCTGTCGGGCATTGACGCGATCGCGCTGGCCGACCACCTGATCCGCGCCGGCGAGTACGACATCGTCGTGGCCGGTGGCATGGAGTCGATGACCAACGCGCCGCACCTGCTGATGGGCAGCCGCGAGGGGGTCAAGTACGGCGACTGGACCATGAAGGACTCGATGGCCCACGACGCGCTGTTCTGCGCGATCGACCAGATGGCGATGGGCCAGTCCACGGAGTCCTACAACGCGCGCTACGACCTGACCCGGGCCGAGCAGGACGAGTTCTCCGCCCGCTCCCACCAACTGGCTGCGCGGGCGGCCAAGGACGGCCTGTTCGACGACGAGATCGTGCCGGTGTCCATCCCGCAGCGCAAGGGCGACCCGATCGTGTTCAGCCATGACGAGGGCGTTCGCGCCGACACGACCGCCGAGTCCCTGGGTCGACTGCGTCCGGCCTTCACCAAGGACGGCTCCATCACCGCCGGGTCCTCGTCGCAGATCTCCGACGGCGCGGCGGCAGTGATCGTGATGAGCAAGGCCAAGGCCCAGGAGCTGGGTCTGGAATGGCTGGCCGAGGTCGGCGCGCACGGCTCGGTCGCCGGCCCGGACGCCTCCCTGCAGGAGCAGCCGGCAAACGCGGTCATCAAGGCCTGTGCGCGGGAGGGTGTGGCGCCCGCTGACCTGGACCTGCTCGAGCTCAACGAGGCGTTCGCCGCGGTCGGCCTGGTGTCGACCAAGAAGCTCGGGGTCGATCCCGACAAGGTCAACGTCAACGGCGGCGCGATCGCGATGGGCCACCCGGTGGGCATGTCCGGGGCCCGGATCGCCCTGCACCTGGCCCTGGAGCTCCAGCGTCGCGGCGGCGGCGTGGGCGCAGCCGGGCTGTGCGGCGGCGGCGGGCAGGGCAGCGCCCTGATCCTGCGCGTGCC
>JBAVKQ010000348.1:0-20387 GCA_049688395.1 Candidatus Nanopelagicales bacterium | reverse complement strand
GCCCAAGGGCGCGGTCCGCGAGGCCATCCTCGCGCTGCTCGCCGACGGCCCGGCCAATGGCTACAGCCTGATGAAGCAGATCGCCGAGCGCGCCGAGGGCCAGTGGTCCCCGAGCCCGGGCTCGGTGTACCCGACGCTGGCCCAACTCGTCGACGAGGGGCTGATCGCTTCGGCCGGCACCGAGAAGGGCACCGACTACGCGCTGACCGAGGCCGGCGAGGCCTACGTGGCCGAGAACGCCGAGGCACTCGCCGGCGTCTGGGACACCCACGCGGCCGGCGCGACCGGCCAGGCAGCCATGCGGGAGAGCATCGGCGCACTGTTCGGGGTCGTCCAGCAGTTCCGCTTCGCCGCCAGCGACGCGCAGCGCGAGCGGGCCGTCGAGACTCTCGACGAGAGCCGCCGGACGCTCTACCGCATCCTGGGCGAGTAGCCCCGGTCCTTTCAGTTCGACGTCTAGCGCTCTCTACCCCCGTATAGGAGAACTCCTGTACGGGGGTAGTTGCTGTTAGATTCCACTCATGGACCCCGTCGACAATCCGTACACGCCCGGGGCCGGCGCCCGCCCCTACGAGTTGGTCGGCCGCGCGGCCCAGATCGAGGCGTTCGACATCGCGCTGGCGCGCGCCGAGCTGCGCCGACCGGCCCAGAGCAAGGTCCTCCACGGCCTGCGCGGGGTGGGCAAGACGGTCCTGCTGCGCGAGCTGGCCGCACATGCCCGCGCGCGGCACTGGATCGTGGTCTCGGTCGAGGCGAAGACCGGGGAGGTCCTGCTGCCGACCCTGACCCGCGAGATCTTCAAGGAGCTGCGCAACGCCAGCCGCACCTGGTCGGGTGCCGCGATCGCGTGGGCGCGCCGGGTGTTCACCTCGTTCAGCATGAAGGCCGATCCCGGCACCGGCTCCTACACGTTCGGCATGGAGGTCGAGCCAGCCCGCGGATGGGCCGACAGCGGGGACCTCGACCGAGACCTGGCCGAGATGTTCCACGAGCTCGCGGTCCTGGCCGGCGAGCACGGCGTGGGCCTGTTCCTGGCCATCGACGAGCTGCAGGAGGTGGAGCCCGCCACCCTGGCCGCACTGAACACGACCGTGCACACCCTCGGCCAGGGCAGCGAACCGCTGCCGTTCCTGATGGTCGGGGCGGGCCTGCCCTCGCTGCGCGGAATCCTGGCCGAGGCGACCTCGTACGCCGAACGCCTCTACGAGTACTGGCACGTCGATCGCCTCGACGAGGCGTTCGCCGATGCCGCCCTGGCCAACCCGGCCGCCGACCTCGCAGTGACCTGGGACTCCGACGCCCTGACCCGCGCCCGGACCTTCACCCACGGCTACCCGTTCTTCATTCAGGTGCTCGGCCAGCACGCCTGGGACCTCGCACTGGGGCCCACCATCACCGAGCGCGACGCCATCGACGCGATCGCCGACGCCCAGAACGAGGTCGACTCCGGCCTGTACGCCTCGCGCTGGCAGCGCGCCACCCGCGCCGAGCAGCGGCTCATGCAGGCGATCGCCGTCTGCGCGCCCGAGGGTGGCGGGGCCCGGATGTCGGACCTGGTCGTGGCCATGGACAAGGAACGGGTCTCCCAGCTGTCCCCGGCGCGCAGCAACCTGATCGCCAAGGGCCTGGTCTACGCACCGGACCGCGGCGAGCTCGCGTTCACCGTGCCCGGGATGGCCCCATTCGCCGCCCGCCAGGTGATCACCTGATCCCCATGCCGTCGAGGCGCCACACCCCCACCGCCAGAGCCGTGCACGGCGATCCACCGGTCCGAGGCGCCCGACACCGGCAGCACGTGACGCATCTCTCCTGACGTGGTGGGTGCCGGCCCGGCCACCAGGCCCTAGACTCACGCCATTGGTTGAATGCTGGACCATTTCGATGTGTCCGGCCGGCCCCACCCTGCCTACCTGGCGTCCCGTCTGCCCGCTTCCCTGCCTGCGAACCCCTGGAGACCCTTGTGTCCACCACCCAACCTGCAGTGCCGTCCTCGGCGGCCGGCGAGCATGCCCCACCCGCCGTCGACCCGAACCGGTTCAAGGCACTGGCCGTCATCGCCATCGCCCAGCTGATGATCGTCCTGGACGCCTCGATCGTGAACCTGGCGATCCCGAGCGCGACCGAGGACCTGCAGATCAGCCCCGCCAACGTGCAGTGGATCGTCACCGCCTACACCCTTGCCTTCGGCGGCCTGCTGCTGCTCGGCGGACGCATCGCGGACTACTGGGGCCGCAAGCGGACCTTCATGGTCGGCCTCGTCGGGTTCGCCATCGCCTCCCTGGTCGGCGGCCTGGCGCCGAGCTTCGAGCTCCTGGTCGCTGCCCGCGCCCTGCAGGGCGCGTTCGCCGCGATGCTCGCCCCGGCGGCACTATCCCTGATCAGCGTGACCTTCCACGAGCCCAAGGAACGCGCCAAGGCGTTCGGCGTCATCGGCGCGATCTCCGGCGGCGGGGCGGCGATCGGCCTCCTCCTGGGCGGTGTCCTCACCGAGTACCTGTCCTGGCGCTGGTGCCTGGCGGTCAACACGCCCATCGCGCTGGCGACCCTGATCTTCGCCCGCACCTACGTCCGCGAGTCGCGTGCCGAGGGCGACACCCACTACGACATCCCGGGCGCGATCACCGCGACCCTGGGGCTGGTCACCCTGGTCTACGGGTTCACCAAGGCGGCTCCCGAGGGCTACGACGACGGTGCGCACTGGACCGATCCGGGCACCGTGGTCTTCTTCGTGGCCGCCGCCGTGCTGCTGGTCGCGTTCTTCGTCATCGAGAGCCGGTCGAGGAACCCGCTGCTGCCGCTGCGCATCATCGGCGAGCGCAACCGGGCCGGGGCCTACCTGTCCGCGCTCATCACCGGTGCCGGACTGTTCGCGATGTTCCTGTTCCTGGGCCTGTACCTGCAGATCATCAAGGAGTACTCGCCGGTCCAGGCCGGGTTGGCGTTCCTCCCGTTCAGCGTCGGGATCATCCTGGCCGCCGGGATCGCGGCGAACCTGCTGCCCAAGGTCGGGCCGCGCCCGCTGATGGTCCCGGGCCTGCTCGCCGGCGCGACGGGGATGTTCCTGCTCACCCGACTGACCCCGGAGTCGGACTACCTGACCCACATCCTGCCGCCCATGGTCATCATGAGCCTGGGCATGGCCTTCGTGTTCATCCCGACCGCGACCGTCGCCCTGCACGCCGTGGGCAACCACGACGCCGGCGTTGCCTCCGCGGTGATCAACACCTCGCAGCAGGTCGGCGGGGCACTGGGCACGGCGATCATGAACACGGTCGCGGTCACGGCCACGTCGGGCTTCCTGGCCGCCAACGCCTCGCTCGCAGACGCCGCCCTGCCAGAGGCCCTCACCCAGGGATACACCCGGGCGTTCACCCTCGGCGGCGTGCTGCTGCTCACGGCCGCGGTGGTCGTGCTGGCGTTGATCCGGATCGGACCGGCCGCGGCCGCCGAGGACGACGACGCGCCCGCGGCGGTCCACTTCGGCTGATCGACCCGGCGCGGCGGGTCGGCCCCGGGCCCGCCGCACGTCGGACCTTCCTCAGGGCGCGGTGAGTTCCGCGGCGGCCACGTAGCCCAGGGTGCGCTGCCGGTGGGTCAGCGCGGCAGCCTCGATGATCACCGCGAGGTTGCGGCCCGGCTGGACCGGGATGACGATCCGGGGCAGCGGGACGCCGAACACCTGCGCCGCGGTGGCCACCATGCCGACCCGCTCGTACTCCTTGTCCAGGTCGCGAAGCTCGAGGACGACCACCACACCGATCCGCACGTCGGTGCGGATCGCGCCGACGCCGAACAACTCCTCGACGTCGACCACCCCCACCCCCGGGATGTCGATCACCTGCCCGCGCCCGGCCGGGGACCGCCCGCGCAGGTGGTCCTCGGCGATCCGGCGCACCTCGACCAGGTCGTCGGCGATCATCCGGTGTCCGCGCCGGACCAGTTCCAGCACCGTCTCGGACTGCCCGATCCCCTCCTCGCCGAGGATCAGCACCCCTTCGCCGTGCACATCGACCAGACCGGCCACGATCTGGTCGCGCGGGGCGATGGCATGGATCAGCAACCAGGTCAGGGCGCTGGCGAACCGGGAGGTCTCCAGGTCGGTGGCGAACACGGGCACGTTGTGCCGGTCGGCGGCGGCCACCATGTCGGGCATCACGTGCAGCCCGCGGGCGACCACCAGCGCCGGGAAGCCCAGGGCGAAGTAGTCGTCGAGGCGCGTGGCGCGCACCTGCGGGTCCAGGCTCGACAGGTAGGCGGTCTCGATCCAGCCGATGATCTGCAGTCGGTCGCCGCTGAAGTGCTCGAGGTAGCCGGTCAGCTGCAGTCCCGGCCGGGTCACCTCGGCGGTGTCCACCTGGATCGCGGCGAGGTCCACGTGCCCGCCGGCGACGCGCATCAGACTCAGCCGCCTGGCGATCTCGGCCACGGAGATCGAGTGCTCGCCCGGCCCGGGCGGCAGCACGTCGCGAACCCGGCTCCCGGGCACCCCGCCCGAACTCCCGGCACCGCCAGCACCGCCGCCCACCGTGCCTGTCGTCATCTACACCACCAACTTCGCTCGCAGGGCCAGCTGCGCACCGGGCAGGAAGCCGTGCGCCTGCAGGTAGCCCAGCACCGAGCCGTAGTGCGCGTCGAGCCACCGCAGCAGCCCGGTCATCGCGTGGTCCGGCGATCCGCCGAGCACCTCGAACAGGGCAGGTGAGATCGGCACCCCGCGGCTGACCAGCGCGGTCAGCGCCTCGTCGATCCACGCGCCGTCGAGGTTCAGCGCGCTCTGCGTGTAGTCCGCGACGACAGCGGTGCGTTCGACCCCGGCGGCCTCCAGGGCCAGGGCCACCACGAGGCCGGTCCGGTCCTTGCCTGCGGTGCAGTGCACCAGGACCGGCTGCGAACCGCTGTCGGCGATCACCGACACGGCCGCGGTCAGCGTCCAGCCGCAGTTGGTCAGGACCTGGCGGTACAGCGACTCGATGCCCAGCGGCTCGTCGTCGAGCAGCGCCGAACGCGAGCCGCCGACGAGCGGCAGCCGGATGGTCACTGCCCCGGGCAGCACGGATCGAGACCGGTCCTGGGAGCGTTCCAGCGGGGAGCGCAGGTCGATCACCACCCTGATCCCCAGCGCCGCGAGGTCGTGCGCACCGGTCGCGGTGACCGCGGTGAGGGCGTCGCCGCGGAACAGCTGGCCGGCGCGCGTGTGCCCACCGAGGGCCGGGTACCCGCCGATGTCGCGCAGGTTGTGGGTGCCCTCAATCGCCAGCCGCCCGCTCATGCCAGCCGCCCGAACAGCTCGGAGTTGGGTCCACTCAGCCCGTCGGCGTCCGGGCGGAGCAGCCGGCGGGCGCGCTGGTCCATGGCGGCGGTCTCGACCAGGACCGCAGCGTTGCGCCCGGGAAGCACCGGGATGGTCACCAGGGGCAGCGCCACGCCGAGGATCTCCATCCGGTCCGGGGTCAGGGCGTAGTCCCGGGCGGGATCGAAGGGTTCGAGGGCCACCACCATGGTGAGCTCGCTGGTGGCCTTGACCGAGCCCACGCCGTACATGAGGCGCAGGTTGACGATCCCGATGCCCTTGATCTCCATGAAGTGCCGCACCCGACCCGGCGCCCGGCCGAGCAGGTCGCGGTCCGAGGGTCGGCGGACCTCCACGGTGTCATCGGCGACCAGGCGATGGCCACGACGGATCAGTTCCAGGGCGGTCTCGGACTTGCCGATCCCGCTGCGGCCCAGGATCAGCACACCCTCTCCGGCCACGTCCACCAGGCCGGCGTGCAGCACCTCGCGCGGGGCCAGCCCGAGAGCCAGGAACCAGGACAGCTGGGCGGCGAACTCGGTGGTCGGCAGCGAGGTGCGCAGCAACGGCGTGCGGTACTCGACGGCCAGTCGCAGGGCCGCGTCGGTGACTGGCAGCCCGTGGGTCATGATCGCGGCCGGGACACCGAGCCGGGCGAACTGGGCCAGGCGCTCCCACCGCTCCGCCTCGGACAGGCTGAGCAGGAAGCCGATCTCGGCCCGGCCGACGATCTGGATCTGCGCGCCGGGGAACTGCTCGGAGTAGCCGGCCCACTGCAGGCCGGGGCGGTTCAGGTCGGCGGTCGTCACCATCCGCGTCGACAGGTCCACCCCGGCGTCGGACATCACCTCGAGGCGGAAATGCTCGATGACCTCGGCCAGTGGCACGGCCCGCATGGATGCCAGACCGCGGATGACCTGGGTGGAGTCCATCCCCGCAGGGTAGGGGGCGGGCGTACCGGGTGCCCGATGGCGGGCGCGATGGGGCCCCCGACACCAGGGGCGGGCTCGACCCGATCGGCTCCGGGCAGGTGCCGGCGCCCGCGCCCGCAGCAGGGCAGACTTGGCCCATGTCCGTCGGCGATCAGCTTCGCGACCCCTGGGGCTGGTTGGTGGCCGGGGTCACCGGCGGGCTCGCCGGGGCGGTCCTGGCCGCTTTCCTGATGCCGTGGGCCGCGGTGGCCGCCGGCGTGGGGATCGTCGTGCTCGGGACCAGAGTCGCGGTGGGCGTCCGAAGCGACCGGCGAGGCCGTGGTGGCCGCGGGCAGCTGGCAGCACCAGCCCGGGACCGACTTCCGCCGGCGCCGCGCGACAGCCGGCAGGCGAGCTTGGTCGTTCGCTCCCGTGCCGCCGTCGACCGGCTGGGCGACCTGGTGGATCGCCCCTCGGACCCGTGGATCGCCGGCGAGGTGGCCCAGGTGCTGACCAGCAGCGGCCCGGTGGTCGAGGCCGTGGCCGAGATGGCCGGGCGGGTGACGCTGCTGGATTCCAGCATCAGACATGCCCGACCCGATGAGCTGGCCCGGGAGATCGGGGCGCTGCAGGAGCAGCTGCGCCGCACCGCGGACGCCGACGTGCGCCGCGAGCGGCAGCGCGCACTGTCCGCACTCGACGCCCAGGCCGATGCCGTGGACCGCCTGCTGGCCCGCCGGGACACCGCGCTGGCCCAGATGCAGACCTCCACCGTCGGGCTCGAGGGCCTGGCCACTCGGACCGGCGAGCTGGTCGCCCTCGGATCGGCCGCGCAGGACACCGATGAGGCCGCCCGGATCGTGGCCGACCTCATCGATGTCCTGGACTCGGTGCGGGCCGGGGTCGATGAGGCGCGCGACGTCTTGCGCGATCTCTGAAACCGCCCAGCAGGTCAGACGGTCACCACGACGTCGTCGATCAGGTCAGACGGACCTCACGACCTGGTCGATCGGGTCAGACGGTCCTCACGACCTGGTCGTAGTCCAGCCGAGGGTTGCGCGGGAAGGTGCCTTCGCTGGCTGGGTGCCCGATGTTCACCACCAGCAGGGAGCGCTGTCGGCCGTCGGGGAAGAAGTCCGCATCGATGCCGCCGTGGTGGAAGCCCCCCATCGGGCCGGCGGCCAGGCCCACGGCGCGAACCCCGAGCAGGAAGTACGCCGCCTGCAGGGCGCCGTTGAACGACCCGAACGCCTGCTGCGCCGACTCCTCGGCAAAGCCGTCCGCGGCGTTGGGGATCTGGGGCATCACGTGCGGCAGGTGCTCGTGGAAGTCCAGGTCGTAGCTGAGGATCGCCACGACCGGCGCCGAGGCCGACTTGGCCCGGTTCATCGGGGCCAAGTGGCTGATCAGCCGCTCTCGAGCCTGCTCGGATGCCACGAACGTGATGCGCAACGGCTGGCCGTTCATCGCGGTCGGTGCCCACTTCACGAGGTCGTGGATCGCGCGCAGCTGGCTGTCACTGACCGGCTCGTCGGTGAAGCTGTAGGCCGTGTGCGCCTCGCGGAACAGGATGTCGGCCGCGTGGTCGTCGATGACCAGGGGCGAGTCGAGCGCAGCGCTGCTCGCGGTGGCGGTGGCCGAGGCGGCCTCGGGCTGGAACGGACTCATCAGGACTCCCTGGTTGGTTGACTCTTGACCGGGTGGCTAGTTGATCTTTCACCTACCCTAACGGCTCAGCGCCATCCCGCATTCCGAGCCCACAGCGCGATCTGCGTGGCGTGCGTCACATCGATGGGGACGACGACCCGCGCGGCCGGTCACCGATCGGCGGCCGAGCGCGAGGCCTCCTGGGCGGCCAGCGCGAGGACGGTATCCGCGCGCCGCTCGGCCAGGACTCGGGCCAACCCCGCCGGCAGGTCGGCTCGGGCCAGCAGCTCGTCGGCCATCATCACGGTCTGCAGATCGACGCCGGGAAACATCCCCCGAGCCAGCACGGCACCCTCGGCCGGTGATCGGGCGGCCCACACGTCGAGGATCTGCTCGGCGTACCTGGCCCGGTAGGGCGCCCGCAGGTCCGCGGAATCGGTCTCGTCGGCGAACCCCGCCACCACGGCTTCGAGCACCGCGGTGGGCAGGCCACCCGGCTCCATCGCGGCAGCCCAGGCGGCCTCCTTGGCTGCCGCGGTAGGGATGCAGGCCCGCGCCCGGGCGGCCGACTGGGCCCCCTTGGACGTCCGGTCACCGGCCAGTTCGCTGTCGATGCGCCGATGGTCAGCAGCACCCAGGGTCGCCAGCCGGACCACCACCGCCCAGCTCAGGTCGCTATCGAGCACGAGCCCGGGCAGGGCCGCCTCGCCAGCGAGCAGCTCCGCGAGCCAGCCCACTTCCTGCGCGCTGGCCACGTGGGCCCGCGCCAGTTCCAGCTGCCGCTCCGATCCTGGCTCGGCGCCGACCAACAGGTCACGAGTACTCGTGGCGAGCAGCTGGGCCTGCTCGGAGCGCAGCTCGGGGGCCACATACCGGGCGACAGCAACCCGGGCCTGGCCCAGAACCAGCTCCAGGGTCAGCGGCCGGGACTCCCTGATCAGGCCAGCCAACGCGATGGCCACGAAATCCTGGGCAGGCAGCTCGGAGTCGCGGACCAGTTCCCAGAGCGCTGTCCAGGCCAGCGAGCGCGGCAGCGGATCGACCAGGTCGCCGATCCCGGCGCGCAGGGTCCCCAGGCTGACGGGGTCGAAGCGGACCTTGGCGTAGGTCAGGTCGTCGTCGTTGACCAGCAGCAGGTCCGCGGCCGGGGTGCCGACCAGCTCGGGCACCTCGACCAGCCCGCCGAGCAGGTCGACCTCGACGCGCTCGGTGCGCAGCAGCGCCCGCTGCCCCGCGCCCGGGACGGCACCCCAGCGGTACACGCCCAGCGCGACCCGGTGCGGGCGAAGCAGGTCGGTGATCCCATCGGGTCGGGTCGCTGGCAACTGCTCGATCGCCACTCGGGTGTAGTTGCCGTCCGGGCCCACGTGCACCACCGGCGCCAGCACGGTCACCCCCGGTGCCTGCAACCAGTCCCGGGCCCAGTTGCGCAGGTCCCGGCCACTGCTGGCCTCCAGCTCGCGCAGCAGGTCCTCCAGCGTGGCGCTACCCCAGGCATGCGCGCGCAGGTAGCCGGTGAGGCCGGCCTCGAACGCCGGCTGACCCACGTAGGCCACCAGCGCCTTGACCACCGAGGCACCCTTGGCGTAGGTGATCCCGTCGATGTTCAGGTGCACTGTGTCCAGGTCGACCATGTCCGCGGCGATCGGGTGCGTCGAGGGCTGCTGGTCCTGCGCATAGGCCCACGCCTTGCGCGCCTGCACGAAGGAGGTCCATGCCGAGGTGAACCGGGTGGCACCGGCGGTGGTGCCGAACCCCGCCCACTCGGCGAACGACTCGTTGAGCCACAGGTCGTCCCACCAGCGCATCGTGACCAGGTCGCCGAACCACATGTGCGCCATCTCGTGGAGCAGGATCATCGCGCGGCGCTCGCGGAACCACTCGGTGACCCGGGAGCGGAACACGAACATGTCCTCGTTGAAGGTCACCAGGCCCGGATTCTCCATCGCACCGAGGTTGAACTCGGGCAGCGCCACCTGGTCGTACTTGCCGAACGGGTAGGGCACCGCGAACATGGCCTCGTAGTGGGCAAGGCCGGCGCGGGTCAGGTCGAAGACCTCGTCGGCGTCGAGGTGCTCGGCGACCGAGGCGCGCACCAGCAGGGCCAGCGGGTAGCGCCCGTACGGGCCCTCGTAGACATCGCTGATGACATGGAAGGGCCCGGCACAGATCGCGGCCAGGTAGGTGGACAGTGGCGGGGTCGGCGGGAACTGCCAGCGCGCCAGGCCGCCGCCCAGCGGCCGGGCAGGCGGCCCGGCCGTGTTGGACCGAACCTCCCATTCGGCCGGCGCCGCCACCGCCCAGGCGAACGTGGCCTTCAGGTCGGGCTGCTCGAAGCAGGCGAATACCCGGCGCGCATCTGCGATCGCACACTGCGTGTAGAGGTAGATCTCCTGGTCGGCGGGGTCCACGGCACGGTGCAGGCCCTCGCCGGTGGTCATGTAGTGCCCGCTGGCACGCACCTGCAGGACGTGCTCGCCGGAGGCCAGGTCCGCCAGCGCCAGGCGGGCGCCGTCGTACCCGGAGCAGTCCACCGGCTGGCCGTCGAGGACCACGTGGTGCACCTCGGCGGCGATCAGGTCGATCCAGGTGGACCCGGGCGCCCGGGCGCTGAACCGGACCGTGGTCGTGGCCGGGAACGTCGGGCTCGTGGCCACGTCGGTCAGGTCGACGTCGATCTCGTAGCCGGCCACGGTCAGCAGGGCCGCGCGCTCGGCGGCCTCGGCGCGGGTGATGTTGGCGGTCATGGCCTGATCCTGCCCCGTCGGACTGACATGCCTGCCATCCGATAACGATTCGGTCACAGTCGATCGGGCCAGGTGCATCCGAACCGGGTGCTTCGGGCGAAAGGTTTGTTGAAGGTGCAACCCGCAGGATGCCCGCGCGAGTCCCCTGCGAGCACGGCATGCACGCAAATCGGACCCGAGCACAGGAGGTGGCCACGCCATGAGCATGCTCGCCACCTCAGCACGTCGGGCCACCTCGCCGCGGAACGGCGCAATCCCGGCACCGCGATCTGGCCAATGCCGGGCGAAGTTTGGCACTATCAGGGTCATGCCCGCCTCCGAGAGCAGCGATCTGGAGATCGCCCTCGATTTCCAGTCCGGCCACGAGGACGCCCTGGCCGAGGCGTACCGGCGCTGGTCGCGACTCGTGCACGCCACCGCGCTGCGCTCGACCGGCAATCCCGAGGATGCGGCCGACATCACCCAGCAGGTTTTCGTCAACGCCTGGCGCGGGCGGACCGGGTACCGCCCGGAGGCCGGTTCGCTGCCGGGCTGGCTGATGACGATCACCCGCCGACGGATCGCGGACCACTGGGAGTCGCGGACCCGCGAGGCCAAGGTCCGCTCCGCGGTGGAGGCCACCGCACCGGCAGTCGAGGTCGCCCCACCGGACACCGAGCGGGTCGCTGCCCAGATGTTCGTCGCCGACGAGCTCGAACGCCTGGGCGACCCCGCCGGACGGATCGTGCGGCTGGCGTTCTACGAGGACCTGACCCATACCCAGATCTCTGAGCGGCTGCAGATGCCGATCGGCACCGTGAAGAGTCACATCCGCCGCTCCCTGGAACGGCTGCGCGCGAGGATGGAGGTGGAAGATGTCGCACTGTGACCCGAGCATCCTGGCGTTGGCCGCCCTCGGCGAGGACATCCCTTCCGACGAGTCCGCGCACCTGTACGCCTGCGAGGCGTGCCTGGCCGACGTGGCCACGCTCGCCGAGGTTGTCATGATCGGTCGCGAGGCCCCGCAGGAGCTGGTCGAGGTCCCCGACGCCGTCTGGGTCGGGATCACCCGGGAGCTGAGCCTGGTGGGGGCCCCCGACGGCGACGCCTCCCGGCCCGTCGTCCCGCCCGCCCCCTTCACCTCCAACCCCTCGGCCCCAGCAGAGCCGCTCTCCGCACCCCAGGCCGAGGTGATCCCGCTGGCCCCGCGCCGGGCTCGGCGCAGTTCCTGGTCAGTCATGGCGGTCGCGGCCGCGGTGGGCGCGCTGGTCGGCGGTACGGTCGTGTGGTCGGCCGTGGACCGCGGCGGTGGCGCCAGCACTGGTGGTCAGGACGTGTTCCTGGCCCAAGCGGTCCTCGAACCCTTGGCGGACACCGTCTCCTCTCCTGGCGAGGCCACGGTGCTGGACAGCCCCGACGGCAAGGTCGTGCGTGTGGACGCCGGCACGCTGCCACCCAACGACGGCTTCTACGAGGTGTGGCTGCTCGACGCCGACGCGACCAAGTTGGTCGCCCTCGGCGCCCTGCCGGCCGGCTCCGTGGGGACGTTCACCGTCCCCCCAGGTCTGTCGATCGCGGACTTCCCCATCGTGGACATCTCCCTGGAGACCTACGACGGCGACCCGAGCCACTCGAAGAACTCGTTGATGCGCGGGGTCCTGGAGGCCTGAGACGCTGGCGCCTGGATCGACGTAGGCTTCGCGCCATGACCGCAGCCATTCGCCTCGCGCCCGATCTCTGGCGGGTCCCGACCGTCCCCTGGGACCTGATCAACTCGTTCCTGATCCGCGCCGAGGACGGCTCGGTTACCCTGGTGGACACGGGCCTGAAGAACGCGCCGGCCCAAATCCTGGCCGCCCTGGCCGAGATCGGCGCGGGGCCGGTCGACGTCACCACGATCGTGCTGACCCACGCGCACAGCGACCACGCCGGAGGGGCGGCAGAGCTGGCCCAACGCACGTCGCGCGGGATCACCGTGCACGACGCCGACGCCGAGTACGTGCGCACCGGTACGGCCCCGCCCCGGGACACCTCCCTGCGCCTGGGCCGGCTGCTGACCCGGATGCCCGGCGCGGACCCGGCCCCCGTTGCCCGCACGATGGCCGACGGCGAACTGCTCGAGGGCAGCGGCCTGCGCGTGCACCACACCCCTGGACACACTCCCGGGCACTGCTCGCTGCTGCACGAGGCGTCGGGCACGTTGATTACCGGCGACGCGATCTGGAACATGCGCTCGCGGCGCACCTGGCCGGTGCTGGCGTTCTGCACGAATGCCGCACTGACCCAGCAGACCGCGGCCACGCTGGCCGACCTGGAGTACACGACCGCCGCGTTCACCCATGGCCCGGAGATCATCGGCACCGGCCGGGCCGCGATCCGCGACTTCCTGGCACACCCGAAAGCCGTCCTGCGGGGGTTGTGACCTCGGGCACCGACCCAGGGTCTCGCCGGGGTGGCTCGTGGGTGCAGCGACGACCAGCCACGGGTGCATGATCGCGCCATGAACCCACGCCCGACCCTGTCCATCGAACCGGACGGCTTCCGCATGGGCGGAGAGCCGTTCCGACTGCTCGGCGGCGCGATGCACTACTTCCGGGTGCGCCCGGAGTACTGGCGCGATCGGCTGACCAAGCTGGTCGACCTGGGCGCCAACACCGTTGAGACCTACGTCGCCTGGAACGCACACGAGCCCAAGCAGGGCGAGTTCGACTTCGAGGCCATGCACGACATCGTCGCGTTCACGAACCTGGCCGACGAGCTGGGCCTGCACGTGATCATCCGACCGGGCCCCTACATCTGCGCCGAATGGGACCTGGGCGGGCTGCCCAACTGGCTGCTCGCCGATCCCGACCTGGCCATCCGCTGCTCGGACCCGGCCTACCTGGCGCACGTCGATGCCTTCTTCGACGTGCTGATCCCGTTGTTCGTACCGCTGCAGGCCACGCACGGCGGGCCGCTGATCGCGCTGCAGATCGAGAACGAGTACGGGTACTACGGCAACGATCGGAACTACCTGCTCCACCTGCGCGACGGCCTGCTCGAACGCGGCATAGACGTGCCGCTGTTCACCTCCGATGGCACCTACCAGACGCTGTGCGTCGCCAACGGCGGCCTGGACGAGCACCTGCGCACCGCCAACTTCGGCTCCGGGGCCGCCGAACGGTTCGAGGTGCTGCGCGCGGTCCAGCACACCGGGCCGCTGGCCTGCATGGAGTTCTGGGTCGGCTGGTTCGACTCGTGGGGCGACAGCGAGCACCACACACGCCCGGCGCAGGAGACCGCCGCGGACCTGGGCAGGGTGCTGGAGATCGGCAACGCGTCGGTGAACATCTACATGTTCCACGGCGGCACGAACTGGGGCCTGCGCGCAGGTGGCAACCTGCACGAGCGGTTCCTGCCGTTCGTCACGAGCTACGACTACGACGCCCTGCTCACCGAATGGGGTGATACGACACCCAAGTACGACGCCTTCCGTGAAGTCCTGCATCGGGTCCAGGGCAAGCCGCTGGCACCGATCAGGCCCGCGCGGGCCGACCGCCGAGACCTCGGGACCATCCACCTGACCCAGACGGCAACGCTGACCGACGCGCTCCCGGCCCTGTCGACACCGATCGAGCATGCGACCACCCGCAGCATGGAGAAGCTCGGCACCCTCTCCGCACGCTTCGACGGCAACGGGTTCGTGCTCTACCGCACCACCCTGTCGTCGCTGTACCGGGGCGAGCACCTGCTCCTGCGCGACCTGCACGACTGGGCCCACGTCCTGCTGGACGGCAAGCCGCTGGCCACCGTGTACCGCAACGACGAGCATCCCCGGATCGCGCTGGACTTCGACGGGGAGACCGCCACCCTCGACATCCTCGTGGCACACCTGGCCCGCTCGAACTTCAACTACCGGATGGCCGAGACGAAGGGGATCACCGGGGCGGTGACCACGAGCGGGAACAGCGTCAACGACCAGCGCTGCCTGTTCGGCTGGACGCACTACCCGCTGTCCTTCGACGCCGGCCTGGCCGACATCGCCTGGGCCTCTGCTGACCCGATCCCCACCGGGCCGAGCCCGACCGGACCGACCCCGATCGGACCGACCCCGGCCGGGCCGTCCCTGCACCGCGGCACCTTCACCGTGGCGAGTCCGGCCGACACGTTCCTCTACCCGGACGGATTCACCCTCGGCTGCGCGATCCTCAACGGCGTCAACCTGGGGCGGTACTGGGAGGTCGGCCCGCAGCGGGCGCTCTACGTCCCTGCGCCGATGCTGCGCGCGGGCGAGAACGAGCTGATCCTCTTCGAGGCCGTGGGCAGCACCGCCGCCCAGGTGTCCCTGCGAGCCGAGCCCTCCCTGAACGGGTGAATCCGGCCGCGACGGCGAGGGCCCCCGCACCGATCCGGCGGGATCAGTACGGGGGCCTCGATGCCCGGGAACTGGCGGCGGGCTACTTCTTGACCGGCGGCAGGTCGAACGGGCGCAGAACTCGGTCGATCGCGTGCGCGATCTGCTTGTTGCCCTTGTTGATGTCGGCCTTGTAGACGCGCGGGTTGCGCGAGTTGCGATCCTTGTCGGACAGCTTGATGAACTTGGTGCCGTGCGCCGTGCGGACCTGCACCTTGATCGTCTGCCCCTGGGCCGTCCCGAGGCGCACGTTGTTGGCCTTCAGCGCCTGCTTGGCGGTGATGGTCGCGCCGGGGACGACGTGATAGAGCAGCACGGTCTCCACCGTGTCGATGCCCAGGCCGGCCACCGCAGTGAAGGTCTTCTTCTCGGTGGCAGGCTTCGTGCCGGTCAGGTCGCGCACCAGCAGCTGGAAGGCCCGATCGTTGGGCACGAAGGCGGTCAGCTTGACCTTGCCGTCGGTCAGGACGCCGACCGCGGAGTTCGGCTTGGCCTTCAGCACGGCCAGCACAGCCTCCGTGACGATGTCGAAGTCGTGCCAGTTGTGGTCGAACTGCTTGCCTCCGTCCGAGGTCAGCACCGTGGCCAGGGACTTCGTGCCCTGCGCGGCGTTGGCGGCCGGGGCGACGGCACCGGCGGCCAGCGCGAGAGCGGATGCGGCGGCAATGGGCGTGACGATCTTGCGCATGTCGGGCTCCTCGGGGATGAAGCCCGATCCGTTCGGGCTCTCACCTCATAGTTCGCCCAAGTCGAGGCAACCGGATGCACAAGTTGCGAACAACTTTTCCGCGAACGGGGTGGGTCAGATCGTGTAGCGCAGGATGGCTGCGAGCGCCTGGCCGCCCGGCACGACCGAGGCCTCGACGCTGAGCACGCGGCCACCGGTCTCGAGAACACGACGGGCGATCTCGTCGGTCACCCCGTAGCTGTTCGGGTCCGCACCCGGGGCGTCGCTGAACTCCACGGAACCGTCCTGGGCCACCGTACCGGCCTGGACGTAGTCGCGGTCGACGATCAACGTGTCCACCGCCCCGGCGGTGGCAGCCCATGCGGCGTCGGCGATGTCGCTGTGCGCCCGGCCCTGCCCGGTGCGCTCGTCGAAGGTCCGGGCCAGCTGCGCCATGCGGTCGGCGAACAACTCACCGAGCAGTGGGCGCGCGGCATCGGCGAGCTCGGCCTCGCTCATCCGCTCCGGGCTGGTCTCGATCTGCGCATCGGCCAGGTACGGGTAGGAGTTCACCGAGCGGAAGATCGAGCGGATCGGCTCGGTGGCGGCCAGTATCAGCGCGCTGTCCTCGCCGGCGAGGACCGGACGCAGGGCTGAGTCCACTGCGCGGGCGTAGTGCCGCAGATGCGTGCGCTTGCCCTCCGAACCGACCAGCCGGCCGCTGTGCGAGCGATCGTTGATGCTGGTCCTGCCCGCCTCGCCGGCGGCGCTGTCGGGCATGTCCTGCACCCGGAGCTCCTGGGGCCGCAGGTCGGCAGGCACCTCGATCAGGCGCGCACCCCCCTCGGCCAGGGCGAGCACGTAGCAGGCCCTCGGCTCGGCGATCGCGGTCAGCAGCGCCTTGAGGTGCACCCGGTCGCTGACCTGCAACTGCTCGGGAACCTCGGTGGCCAGCCGGAAGGTGGTCAGACGGTCCGGGGTGGCGATGACGGCCAGGCCCGCGGCCTGGTGGGCCCAGAAGTCGTCGTCGTCGACCAGGTCGTCGAGCTCCTCGGAGACCTCCTTGATCTGCTCGCGGGAGAGCTCGGGGAGCTCGGCCAGGCGCGCCACGGCCTGCGACGCGAGGTTCTTCAGGGTGATCCGGTCGGCCTGGGCGTCCTTGGTCAGCGGCGTCGTGGGCAGGTAGATCGTGACCACACCGGGCTGACGCAGGGCGGCGAGGGCCAGCAGCGCGTCACGGGAGGGGATGTCGATGTTCCACACAGGGGCGTCCTTCGTGGTTCGTTGGGCGGATCGGGGTCCGGGGCTCCAAGACGTGGCCAGCCTGCCACATGCGTGCCCCCGGGCAGCACCCGCCGGTTCGGCGGCTGCGGGTCGCCTCGGGGGGGACCGCCGCGATTGACTGGGCCCCGATGGGGCCGACGGGAGCCGACTGGCCGGCCGGGCCCCAGCGGGTCCGACTGGGAGGAGCGCTTCATGAGTGGCGAGTTCGGGGTCCATTCCGAGGTCGGGCAGCTGCGCAAGGTGATGGTGTGCTCCCCGGGGCTCGCCCACCAGCGCCTGACGCCCTCGAACAACCACGACCTGCTCTTCGACGACGTCCTGTGGGTCGAGAACGCCAGGCGCGATCACGCGGACTTCGTCACCGGGATGCGCGACCGCGGCGTCGAGGTGGTCGAGATGCACGACCTGCTCGCCCAGACCGTGGCGCTGCCCGGGGCCAGGGCCTGGATCCTGGACAACCAGATCGTGCCCAACCAGGTGGGCGTCGGACTGGTCGACGAGGTGCGCTCCTACCTCGAGGGACTGCCGTCGGCGGCGCTGGCCGAGACCCTGATCGGCGGCCTGTCCACCGACGAGTTCCCCGAGACCCATGGCGGGGACATGATCCGCCTGGTCCGCGACGCGGCCGGGGTCAACGAGTACCTATTGCCCCCGCTGCCCAACACCCTCTACACCCGGGACACGACCTGCTGGATCTACGGCGGGGTCACGCTCAACCCGTTGTTCTGGCCGGCCCGGCACGAGGAGACGATCCTGGCCGCGGCCATCTACCGGTTCCACCCGGACTTCGCCGGGCGGGTCAACGTCTGGTGGGGCGACCCGACCCAGCACTGGGGCATGGCGACCGTCGAGGGTGGCGACGTCATGCCGATCGGCAACCGGACCGTGCTGGTCGGCATGGGCGAGCGCACCTCGCGTCAGGGGATCAGCCAGTTGGCCCGGGCCCTGTTCGACGCCGGTGCGGTCGACCGCGTGATCGTGGCGGCACTGCCCAAGACCCGGGCGGCCATGCACCTGGACACAGTGCTGACCTTCGCCGACCGGGACTGCGTCCTGATCTACCCGGACATCGTCCACGGCATCGACGCGTTCTCCTACTACCCGGCCGGCAACCCGGCCGGACTGGAACTGCGCAAGGAGAACCGGCCGTTCCTCGACGTCGTCGCCGGTGCCATGCGCCTGCCCCGGCTGCGGGTGGTCGAGACCGGCGGGAACGACTACGTTCGCGAGCGCACCCAGTGGGACAGCGGAGCCAATCTCGTGGCCGTCTCCCCCGGCGTGGTGTTCGCCTACGACCGCAACACCTACACCAACGCGCTGCTGCGCAACGAGGGGGTGGAGGTCGTGGAGATCGTCGGCGCGGAACTCGGCCGGGGTCGCGGCGGCGGGCACTGCATGACCTGCCCGATCATCCGCGACCCGGTCGAGGGCTGAGCGCCGCGCTCAGGGCAGCACCGCCCTGCCGTCGCGGTACTTGATCACGTAGCTCGGCGCCTCGTTCGGCCCCTTCTCCGGACCGCACTTCTCCGGGACGTTCGGGATGTCGGGATCCGCACAGGGCAGGATCCCGTCCACGGCGTCACCGAATCCGTTGACCACGTGGTTGATCGTCCCTGGCCCGCTGAGGTTCTTGGTCACGACGTGGGTCAGGGTGACCCCGCGCCGGTCGGGCACCTCGAAGGCGTTCTCGGTCACGATGCTGGGGTCGTTGCGGTTGAACACGTAGGCCCCACCACCCCACAGCTGGTGGCGTCGGACGTCGTCAGCGACCTTGTAGGCGGCCCATCCGAGCGTGCCGTCGTCGGCCATCCAGTCGGCCTGGGACGGCGGGTCGTAGGGCAGTTCGTTCTGGTAGAAGACGACGCGCCCCCGCTCGCCGTTCCAGACGGTGTTGTACTCCTGGAAGTGCTCCACGAACAGCCCGGTCGCGGTGACGTCGTCACCGTTGACGACAACACCGTTGCGGCCGATGTTGGTCCGCCAGCGCTCGTTGTCGCCGAAGGTGCCGTCCTCGCGGTCGAAGCCCTCCACGCCGTGGTCGGCACGCCACACCCAGGTGTGGTCGATCAGGACGTTGTCGCTGTTGACCTGCATCGCGGTATCGGTCCGACCGACGTGCGGCCCGCCGACGCGGAAGTACACGTCGGACAGCGTGGTCGGGTTGTTGCGCTGGCTGCGCGTGCTCCAGTGGCCGCCCGAGTGCTTCTTGGACTTCCAGGAGTGCTTGCCCCACCACTTGCGCTTCTCCCCGACCTTCAGCAGGACCGGCGACTCCGTCTGGCCGGCGTCGATCGTGACCCCGGCCACGATGATGCCCGGACGATCGGCCAGCCGCAGCGGCACGGCGCCGTCGGCGGCATCCAGGGTTGCGATACCCATGCCCAGGACGACGGTGTTCGCCCGGTTCACCCGGATGCTCCTGTCGATGTCGTACACACCCGGGGTGAGGATCAGGTGCTTGCCGCGGGCCAGGTGGTAGTTGATCTTCCACACCGGATCACTGGGCTCGGCGACGAAGAAGTCCTTCAGCGCGATGCTCCGGCCGGGCGTCATGCCCTTGGCCCATGTGATGCCCTTCGTGTTGCGCGCTGCCGATGGCACGCGGACCTGGTACCGGCCCTTGGAATCGACGTAGAGGTAGGGCTTCTCGCGACTCACCGGCGTCTTGTCCAGCACGGTGTACGGCGGGTCCGGGTAGTCGGCATCCGCGGGCACGCGGGTGGGGTCACCGGTGAAGTCCATGCCGGAGAAGACCTGGTTCCAGACCGCGTTGGACCAGAGGCGCACCTCGCTATTGCGCGTGTACCACTGCTGCTGCGAGCCGTTGACCAGTTCCTGGCTGGGCAGGGACATGTCGGCGACCTTCGAGTCGGCGATGAACCCGCCGCTGGCGAACGAGGGACCCGAGCAGTAGTCCATCAACGTCAGGTTGCCGCCCTTGACGTCCACCCGACGCATGGAGACCGCCTGCGAGACCGCCCAGAAGTTCGCCGAGGCCTCGCATCCCGCCTGGCCACGCGTGTTGACGTTGATCGTGAGGTTCGACAGGCCGCGCCAGAAGTTGTTCAGCGCGAAGCACCCGATGAACTCCGGGTTCGACGGGTCGTCGAAGCACTGGTTGTACACCTCGATGGTGCCGTTGATCTGCACGTCGCCCGGGGACCCACCGAGACCGGCGACCTCCGTGTAGTAGCCGACCTGGGCGTGCAGGGGCTCCTCGTCGGTGCCGTACGTGCCCGGCAGGAAGTACAGGCCATAGCGATCGGTGCCCATCTCGTTGCTGACCTGCAAGGCGTGCACCTGGTCGAACTTCGCCTGGATCTCGGCCGTGGACATGCTCGGGTCGAAGATCGTGACGTTGGGTCCGAAGTCGGGTGTCCGCGGATGCTTGGCATGCTTGGGCTTCCACTTGGCGGCGACGTCGGCTGCGGGGGCTGCCTGGGCGCTCGGGGCCGCACTGGCAGCCCCC
>JBAVKQ010000347.1:0-6347 GCA_049688395.1 Candidatus Nanopelagicales bacterium | reverse complement strand
TCCAAGGCCCGACCGGAACAGTCAGTGGAAGAGCTGGACAGACCAGCAGCATCAACCTGCCCGCTCAACCGCTGACACCCGTATGCCGGCCCAGCCCCGGCGAACCACGTGGCTCCACGGATCGAGGATTAGGAGGGACCCAGGGCTTCGCACCTGGGTCACGGGTGGGCGGGCATTCCGTCTTCGTCGTCGAGCCGGTACAGGTCCATGAGCTGGCCATCGAGGTCCACCACGTCGTGAGCCGGCTCGAACCGCCACCGACGGTCGGTACACGCCCGGGCTGTCGATGCATCGACCAGCACCACATCGACCTGGGACAGCGACGCGAGTGCGAGCGCGCGGCGCACGGGTTCACCCCAGGCCCCGAAGGTCAATGACCCCGTGTCCAGCAGCCCGGTGGCAACTGCACCACTCGACAGGCCGACGTGCAGCTCGAAGGAGTCCGCTGCTTCGGTGTCGAGCCTGCTGCGGAACTGCGCTGCGAAGCCGACGGCGGCATCCGCGCCGGCGTCGTCGTGGTCCATCCCGGCGAGGAAGAGGAACCGATCCGCAGCCATGCGCACACGTTCCAGACCGGTCTCGGTGGCGACCCGCTCGGCCAGTTGGGCAGCTCCCCGAAAGCCCTCACCGGCCTGCTCGAGATCCTGATGCTCGTCGGAAGGGACCAGCACCACCGCGACGACCGTTGCCTGTGCCGCAGCTTCACCTGTGCCCACGACCTCGCCGTCTTCGTCGACGAGATTGGGCGGCAGTACCGCAAGCAGCAGCTGGCGAGTTCGCTCGTACTCGTCGGCCAGCTCGGCCTCGTGGGCGCCAAGCGAGGCGGCCATGGCTCTCAGGCGCCGCCCCAGGTCGCCGAACTCGTCGGACCGTGATGAGTCGACAGTGGGGTGGCGGTCACCGTCGACGATGGCGGCGGCCGCCTCGACGGTCGGGCGGATCGGTCTGGTCAACGACCGCGCCAGCCAGATCCCGAAGCCAGCAACGACGGGCAACACGATCGCCAGAACCAGCATGATCCGCATGACGTAGGCGGCCAGTGGTGCCAGCGCAGCCGATCGCGGCACCTCGGTGACCACGACCCACCGTCGGTCGCTGGCGTTGAACGACTCGGACGCAGCGAACGTCGCCTCGCCGAAGTAGTTCTTGGCCGTGCCCTGGAAATCCTCCCCGTCGATCGCCGACTCCACTGGTCGGGTGTCGATCAACTGGACCCCGACGGGTGAGCCGAAGAGCTCGATCAGCTGGGCTTCGGTTTGGTCCTGCTCATCACCGGAACGCAGTTGCTCGAGGTAGCCGTCCGGGTCCTCGATCCAGGCACGAGGCTCACTCTGCAGTTGCATGTCCGAGGCGACGATGTAGCTGTCAGCCTCGTCCAGACCGATCGTCTCACCACCGCCCGGTCCGGTGGTGAGCCTGTTGATCGCCGCCACGGGGATCTCCACGGCAAGTGCGCCGATCACCTGCGTAGCGTCAGGCACGGAGCTGACAGCGTAGAGCGACGCCCGGCCGGTCGGCGTAACGGTGAAGTCCGTCAGCAGTGTGGTCCCGACCCGGGTCACCGGCAATCGATCGGTCACCACCTGCGCCAGGGCGCTGTTGGCGTAGGGTCCCGACACCAGGTTCGTGCCGACGTCGTTGCGTTTCTCCAGCGAGTACACGATGGTGCCCGTGTCATCGATGAGCAGCACGTCGCCACCGCCCACCGAAGCGGAGAACTCACGCAGGGTGTCGGTCAGCTCCGAGTTCAACTCTGAGTAGGCCGTGCCATCGTCGGCGTCGGCGGGGGCTGGGGTGCCGGGCGGGCGCAAGGTGTAGTGGTACTGCAGCCATCGCCCGGCCCGAGTCCGCGGTACCAGTGCCTGAGCCTCGAACGGGCCCAGCCCGGCGGCGTCGAGCGGGCCAACAACCCGTTGTTGGTATTCGGCCTCGAGCTCAGCACGTTGCTCCGGGGTCAGGGCCTGAGCACCGAGTTCGGCGAACGCCTGCGAGAAGCCGCCCAGGGCCTCGGCGATGAAGGGGTCCGAAGACGCCACCGAGATCTCAGCCACGAGGCGTTCTGCGCCGGCCTCCACGCCGACGGCGCGCGTAGCCCCGACCGCTACCAGTTGCTGCTGCGTGCCGCGCACGAGCAGCTCGCGTGCAGCGACGTAGTTGAGCCCACCGAAGGTGGCGACAGCAAGCAGGGCCGTGAGGACCAGGGCAGTGGCGAGCTGCCGACTCAACCGGCGCGGACGACGCCACGAAGGCAGCGCGGAGAAGTCCTGGTCGGCAGCTCCAGACGCCTCATCATCCTCGGATTGCGTCGTGCGCGGTCGGCCCTGGTGCTCGTTCACGAGCCTCCTGCCTGAGCAGAAGGCGATGCCGGCATGGGCTCCCGCAGCTCGACCAGGCGGTTGATTCGGCGTTGACGCAGTGCCACCAGCCGGTTGAAGGCGGTGACCACGTCCGCGTTGCGGCTGGCGACCTCGTCGACCGTCCCTGCCGCGACCACGATGGCCTCGCAGTCGGTGAATGCCCGCAGCGCCACCAGGCGATCGTCGCCGCGCCTGGTGGCGAGTAGCCCAACGATGTCACCGACGCCGACTTCGTTGACCACCGCCTCATCGAACCCCGGCTCCAGGAGCACCAGGCGCGCGTTGCCCTCGACAACGACCAGGAGGTCCCGCTCCTCGGAACCGGAGTCGAACATGAGCTCTCCCGCGCGGAAGCGCGTCCGGTGGGACCGCTGCGCCAGCCGGTCCAGATCGTCATCGGGGAGTTCAGCCAGCAGCGCGGAGGTGGCAAGCGCATCGCGCCGCGCGGCCAGCGTTGGCTCGGCGGCTTTGGCCTCCGCGATCGGATCGTGCAGGAAGAGGTCCTGCGCGGGGCTGGGCAGGGGCACGTTGTGACGGTGCGACATGTACCAGACCAGTGCGCCGAAATCGCCCCGCACCCGCGGCACGATGGCGAAGTCGCGCACCCACAGGTGCACGGAGTAGCCCATGAGTGGATCGTCGATGGTGGTCACCAGCACATCAGGTGCGGGTTCGGTCAGTACCCCGGGCACAGACCTCGCCGCGTCGAGCAGCATGTCCTTGGCCAGGGTCGGTGGATTGGCGAAAGCGACCTGCAGGCAGACCACCACGCGGTGCAGCGGCTCGGGTGCGCTGTGGTTGATCACACTCGCATTGGCAAGCTGGCTGTTCGGCACCACGATCACATCGCCGTTGCGATCCCGGATTCGGGAAGTGCGCCAGTTGATGTCCATCACCTCCCCCTCGAGTTCGTCGGCGCTGATCCAATCGCCGGGTTTGAAGGGCCGATCGCTGAGCAGCAGTACGCCCGATGCCAGTCCACTGAGGGTGTCCTGCAGCGCGAATGACACGACAAGTGAGGTGACCCCCAGGGCTGCCAGCGCCGACGACAGGTCAACTCCCCATACGCCGGCCAGCAACAGCGTCGCGGTGCCGATCACCAGGGCCAGACGGGGTAGGACCAACACCAGCGCCGGTACCTGGCGTCTGCTGGCTTCTGCCGGTCGAGCGCGGATATTGGCGCCGATGACTCGCAGGATCTGCCAGCCCGTGACGGCCAGCGAGATCAGCAGACCGGTCGCGACCATCCGGACGTACCAGGTGTCCTCGCGACCGAGGACAGGCGCAAGCAGGGCCCAGGCGGCCAGGAAGGGGAGGACCCAGTTGCGGAAGGTCAGCACCGGCGTGCGCAGTGCCGATTCGGACTGGCGCAGACGCTCCTCGAGCTCGGCGGCCCCGACGATCACGGCCGGGATGACGAGGATGACCGCGACACTCCACAGCAGATCGTCGGACAGGAATCCACTCATCGCTGCACCTGCGTCCCCGCGGGTGCGGGCTGGCCAGTCAGGTCGGCAGTGACCACGGCCCATAGGTCAACGCCGGGTCCGGCCGGAGGACCTGCTTCGGGCGCGGATCCCTCGTCCCGCCAGCGTGTCACCCCGATCTCCTCGGGCAGCCGGGCGCGGGTCGCCTGCGTGATGACGATCTCGCCACCGTGTGCAGTTCGGGCCAGTGCATGCGCTGAGGACACCGTCGGGCCCCACACGTCGTAGACGAGTCGGGCACCACCGGACATTCCCACGGTCACCTTGCCCGTGTTGATGCCGATGGCCGTGTCAAGGGGCACCGAGGACGAGCGCGACAGCGCGCGCACAGCCTCGGCGGCACGTTCGGCGAACGCGACACAGCGCGGGGCATGATCGATGTAGGGGCGGTCGTGACCGCACGCGCCGAAGTAGGAGTCGCCCACCACCTTGACCCGGTCGAGCCCGTGCTCCAGGGCGATGCCGTCCAACTCGGCGTGCAACTCGTCCATCAGCCCGCGGTCGCCACCGCGGTCGGCCTCCACCAGCCCGCCGAGGCCGAGGACGACCACAACCACCACCGAGGCGCTGGGCACCATGTCCAACGACTCGATGTCGCCCCGAGCGATGCGCTGGGCGATCGCCGCGGGCAGCATGCTCTCCAGAACCTCCACCCGGCGGTCTCGGGCAGCCTGCAACTCGCGCTGCTGGCGACGCAGCGACACACCCATGGCGGTCAGGCTGTCCACCAGCCGATGGAACTCCACCGGGCTCCGCTCTGGGATCCGGACCGGTTGCACCTGCGCGGCTGTCTCCCGGGCGATCGCGCTCTTGCCGAGGCGATCAGAGATGACCCGCACCGGTCGCATGAAGCTCTTCGACCACGCCACGGCAACAAACGCCAGCACCACAAGGAACACGGCCGAGCCGAACAGCAGGACCTGGCGGAACGATGCCACCGTCGAGCCCGCTGAGGCCGCTCCGATCTCGGCGACCGAGTACCACTCAACGTCGTCGATGGCCAGTTCTTCCAGCGTCACGAGCACCTCGGATCCTGTCAGACCCTTGCCGGTTGCGATGCCTGTCACACCATTTTGGCCGTCGTTGACCGTCGCCTCGTCGGCGGGCTGGACCAAGGCTGTGGTGCCGTTGAGTTCGATCACCGTGCGACCCGTCTCGGGCAGGACACCTGCGGCCACCGACGCGTCGAGGAAGCCATCCGGGTCGGTCAGATAGGTCTGGGGATCGCTGCGCGTCCTTCCGTCAGCGCCGACCAGGTACAGGTCCTTGGCTCCCGGCTCGCTATCGCCGCGGCCGCTCGCCTGCACCATTGCGGACAACCGATCCGTGTATACCTTCGCGTCGTAGGTGAGCACAACAACACCGACCACCTCGTCCCCCTCGCGCACGGGAGCAGCAGCAGCGCCGACCGGAGTTCCGGGATGGCCACGGTAGAAACTCAGGTCGGTGACGATCCCGGCGCCCTGCTTGATCGCCGCCTCGGCTGCGCGAGCCACGATGGACCCGCCGAAGGGGCCGACCGACAAACTCGTGCCCAGATCCGGACCCTTGGCCGCGGAGTACACGACGCGATCGGTCGATGCATCGACCAGGTAGATGTCGATGAGCCCGCCCTGGGTGACGGCCGTGCGGAACCCGGGATGGAAACGCGCGTGCGTAGCTGACCAGTCGCTGCCATCAGATGCGTCGGAGACCACGATCGGGTCGGTGATCGGTGCCTCGGGCACCGAGTAGGCGGCCTGCAGGTACAACGCAGCTGGGTCGCTGGTCAGGATGTCACGGACTTGGACGGTCTCGCCGCGCTCCGCCAACGGCTCGAAGTACCGGTTCTGGTAGGCGTCGAGCAGACCTTGTCGTTCGAGTCGCAGATCGGACAGCGGGATCGAGGACAGTCCCGCGAGGCCGACTGAGAACTCCTCGACCGCGACCGTCGCCTGCGGGCTGCCTGCCAGTTGCTCGGCCAGTCGCTGGTAGTACCCCAGTTGCGCCCCCACATCAGCCGACGCCGTGGATCGCAGCGACTCGAGCGAGTCATCGACGATCGCCTTCCCGAGGGACTGCCCCGCACTGACCCCGACAAGGGTGGCCACCACCATGGAGATGAACCCGACGCCAAGCACCGTCGCTGCCAGGCGAGAGGATAGCGAGATGCCCCTGCGCTTGGGAGGCTCGAAAATCGGCGGGCTCCCGTCACCATCGGCAGGCCCTGATCGGCTCACAACAGCACAGACTAGTACGTTGGGCGTACCGGTCGAGGTCGAGTTCGCCGATCATGGTGCCGACCATGGCCGGGTGCCCACCGGTGGGGGTGTTCTGGACGGGCCGCGAGCTCCAGGTTGGCGCGCACGTCCAGGTCCGGGAAGGCGAACGGCTGCTCGACCAGGTGCCCCACTGTGCGCCAGTCCGTGTCCGCCATCGCCGCGAGCGAGGTGCCCCTACCAACGGGCCCATTCCGGTTACCGTCCCCTGAGCTGATCTGGTGCGGAGCGGGTGGGTGGGTGGG
>JBAVKQ010000346.1:0-10466 GCA_049688395.1 Candidatus Nanopelagicales bacterium | reverse complement strand
ATCACTCACCGGATCGCCCATGCCGTCGCCTCCGGCACGCACTCGGCCAGCAACGGTCTCGCGGTCACGTTCACCAACCGCGCGGCCGGCGAGATGCGCGGCCGGCTGGCCCAGCTGGGGGTGCCCTCGGTGTCGGTCCGCACGTTCCACGCTGCTGCGCTGAGCCAGCTGCGCTACTTCTGGCCCGGCACCGTTGGTGGGCAGTTCCCGGACCTGGCACCCAGCAAGGCCGGCATGGTCGGCCAGGCCTGCCGGGAGCTGGGCATCCGCTCGGCCAAGCCATTGGTACGCGACCTCGCCGCTGAGATCGAATGGGCGGGCTCCTCGCTCGTGTCGGTTGGCGACTACCCCGCGGCAGCCGCAGCCGCGGGCCGGACCCCCGTGGGCGCCGGGTCCGAGGTGATCGACCTGCCCGGGGTCGCCCAGGTGATGTCGGCCTATCAGGACGTGAAGGCGCGCGCGCACGCCATCGACTTCGAGGACGTGCTGCTCAGCATGGTCGCCCTGCTCGGGGACCGCCCGGACGTGGCCGACGAGGTCCGCCGGCACTACCGCTGGTTCACCGTCGACGAGTATCAGGACATCACTCCGGCCCAGGACCGGCTGCTCTCGGCGTGGCTCGGCGAGCGGGACGACGTGTGCGTCGTGGGGGATGCCAGTCAGACGATCTACTCGTTCGCCGGCGCGAGCCCGGACGCGCTGGGCCAGTTCGCCCGGCGCTGGCCGAACGCCACCGAGGTCCGCCTGGACCGCTGCTACCGGTGCTCGCCGCAGATCGTGACCGCCGCGAACGCGGTCATCCGAGCGGCTGCGCCCAGGGCAGCGACAGACGTGTCGGGCCGTGGTTCCGCGCGTCATGGGGCAGGGGGGCCAGTTGGCCTGCCCGCAGCGGTGCTGCTGCGCTCCCAGCGCCCACCGGGCCCGGTTCCCGAGATCGTGGGGTGCGCCGACGACGCCGACGAGGCCGCGGCCGTGGCGACCCGGATCCAGGACCTGCTCGCCTCCGGGGCGGCTGCCCGGGACATCGCCATCCTGATGCGGACAAATGCGGCATCGGAGCCAGTCGAGGCGGCGTTGGCGGAGGCCGGCATCCCTTACGTGATGAGGGGCGCAGAGCGGTTCTTCGACCGCCCGGAGGTGCGTGAGGCCGTGACGCGCATGCGCGGGCATGCGGTCGCCGGTGGTGACCGACGGGGCGATGTCCCAGTAGAGCAGGAACTGCCCGGCGCCGACGTCAACGGACTTGTCGAACAGGTACGCGCGGTCCTGGCCGGGATGGGATGGCAGTCCGGTGGCCCGGCCAGCGGCGGTGCCACCCGCGAGCGTTGGGAATCCCTGGCCGCGGTCCTGGCCCTGGCCCAGGAGGTCGCCGCCTCCGGCAGGACCACGATGTCTGAGCTGGTGGCCGAGTTCGAGCGGCGCGCGCACCTGTCGCACGCGCCGACAGCCGACGGGGTCACGATGGCGACCCTGCACGCGGCCAAGGGCCTGGAGTGGGACTCGGTGTTCATCGTCGGCGCGGCCGAGGGGAGTCTGCCGATCATCTACGCGGACACCGAGGCGCGGATCGAGGAGGAGCGGCGCCTCTTCTATGTGGGCCTGACCCGGGCCCGCGACCGGCTGGTGGTCACCTGGGCGATGACTCGGTCCAACCGACCGCGCTCGGCAAGCCGGTTCCTGGCCGACATGCGGGCCAGGGGGCAGGTCAGCACGCAGGCCACCCCCTCCGGCTTGGTGCGTCAAGGTCGCTCCGGGGCCAAGAAGGACCGCCGTCGCCAACCCCCGGGCCGCTGCCGGGTGTGTGACGCGGGCCTGGTGACCGGGGCGGAGCGCACCCTCGGCAGGTGCCGCACCTGCCCCGGCAGCGCCGACGAGCACTTGGTCGAGCAGTTGCGGGCCTGGCGGGGCGCGACCGCCAAACAGCGCAGCGTTCCGGCGTACATCGTCTTCACCGACGTGACACTGTCCGCGCTGGCCGAACGCAAGCCAGCATCCACCGACGACCTACTCGACATCCCCGGGATCGGCCCGGCCAAAGCCGAGCTCTATGGCGAGGAGTTGCTGGCCCTGCTGTCCGCTGAGCCGGATTCGCGCGACGCAGACACCCCGGAGGTTCTGGGCCTCTGACGGTCGAAAGCCTGGCACTGCGCCCCGACCGCACACGGGACCGGCTCAGTCCGGGACCGCACCTGTGGGAGCTGCTCAGTTGGGACCGCACCTCGGGACCGGCACAGTCGGAGACCGCACCTCGGAGAACTGCTCAGTTCGGGACCGCCCGCCGGGAGGGCAGGTCAAGCCAGTTCGCAACCGCACACCGGAGGGCACAGTCAGTCCGGCAGGAAGCCCGGCACCCATTCCTCCAGCTCCGCGCGCATCGCGATCTCAGCGTTCAGCTGGCACAACACGCCGATCGCCCCGAGCCACACCCGGTGGATGAGCATGTACTCCGGGGGCAGGTTCAGCTTCAGCCCGATCGCGAAGTCTGGGTTGCGCGGATCGTTGAGCCGGGCGAACTGACCGCGCAGCCATTCCCGGCTGAACTCGAACGTGTCGGTGCGGGCCGGGTCCACGAACGGGTCCAGGAAGTCCAATAGTCCGTGGGCCTCCACAGAGCTGGTGTTGCGCACGAATCCCTCCTCGCGCAGGCCGGCGAGCACCGCGTCGGCGTCCCGGGTCATCGCGATGCGCAGCAGGCGACCCACCATCGGCGGGAACCCGTCGGGCAGGTGCGCGACCGCCCCGAAGTCCAGCACGCCGAACCGGCCGTCCTGCGTGATCCGGAAGTTGCCCGGATGCGGATCGGAGTGCAGCAACCCGGCTCGCGTCGGCCCGGAGAGCAGGAAGCTCTGATAGCGCTGACCGGCGGAGTTGCGCTCCTCGACGCTGCCGGAGGTGATGATCTGCGACAGCGGCGTGCCATCGAGCCACTCGGAGATGATCACGGTGTGCCCGGCGGCCACCACATCGGGCACGACGACATCCGGGTCATCGCGATAGGCCGCAGCGAACGCGCGCTGGGAGGCCGCCTCCCGCTCGTAGTCCAACTCCTCGGAGATCCGCGCGGCCACCTCATCGAGAAGCGGCTTGAGGTCCACGCCGGGCACCAGTGCTGTCATCATCCGGGTCAGCCGCGAGGCGTTCGCGATGTCGGACATCAACGCCTTGTCCGCGCCGGGGTACTGCACCTTGACCGCCACATCGCGGCCGTCCTTCCAGACCGCCCGGTGCACCTGCCCGATGCTGGCCGCCGCAGCCGGCCGGTCATCGAAGGACTGGAACTGCTCCCGCCATCCGGCGCCGAAGTTCTGCTCCAGCACCCCGTGCACCCGGGTGGCGGGCAGCGCCGGGGCCTGTTCCTGAAGTTTGGTCAATGTGGCGCGGTACGGGGCGGCCACATCCTCGGGCAGGGCGGCCTCGAAGATGCTCATCGCCTGGCCGACCTTCATCGCCCCGCCCTTGAGCTCGCCGAGCACGCGGAACATCTGATCGGCGGTGCGTGCCTGCAACTCAGCGGCCACCGCCTCGGCCGGGGCGCCCCCGATCCGCTTGCCCACCCCCAACGCCGCGCGCCCAGCGTGCCCCAGCGGAAGTGCGGCCATCTTGGCGCTGCGAGTCAGGGCGCGAATGGGGAGGTCGGGCATGGGTCCATTGTGGGGGTCCGCGCAGCACCCCGCATCGGCGCCCGACGGGTGCGTCGGGTGCGTCGGGTGCGTCGGCGTCAGGTCCGACCGGCCCGACGAACGCGGTCGCCGGCTGGGGCGTCGTACGACACGAGGGGCGCCCCAGCTCGGGGACGCCCCTGCGCGTTCATCGGGTCCTGCTGCCCCGGACCCGAGCCCGCCCGGTTCTCCGGGCGGGGGTGGTGCTCAGATCAGGATGCCTTGCCCAGGATGCGGGCGACCTTGGTGCCACACACCGGGCAGATGCCCTTGGCCATGCGGCGGTTGTTGACCTCTTCGATGTGCCCGGTGAACTCGCGCTTCTCCTTGCACTTCACGCAGTAGGCCTCGCCGGTGTAGCTCTCGTCCGCCATGTTCGTCCTCCAGCTTGTGGGGGTCGGGCCCTCGTGGCGCCGACCGTGCGGGATGCACAGTACGCCAGCACAGCCCGATTTCGGCAGCAGGCTCCCCGATAGCCTGAGGAACATGTCTGCCACCTCCGGTCCCTCAGCAACCGAGCACGCCGCCGCACAAACGCCCGGATCTGCCACGGAACCCTCCACCGGGCGCACGGCCTCGCCGGCAGCCCGGTACGCCCCGGCCGGGCAAGCCGCCCAGCCCGACTCCGCCGGGCAATCCGCCCAGCCCAACCCGCCCGCCCGGGCCGCGCAGCCCTCACCTGCCTATGCCAGCCCGGCCGGTGCGCACGTCGCGTTGGACTGCGCCGCCTTCGATCCGGCTGTCGACAGGCTCGCGGTGCGCCGTGCGGGGCACCTGGTCGTCATCGAGCTGGCAGATCACGACCGGCGCAACATGATGAGCCTGGAGATGACCGCTGCCTGGAGCCGGCTGATCCCGGCGATCGCGGCGGACTCCGACGTGCGTGCGGTGCTGCTCACGGGGCAGGGCAGCGCGTTCAGCTCCGGCGGTGACACCTCGTGGATCGGCGCGGACTCGCATGAGCCGGTCCCGGTGCTACGCGAGCGGATGCTGGCCTACTACCAGGCCTGGCTGACCATCCGGGATCTGCCGATGCCCACCATCGCCGCCGTCAACGGCCCGGCGATCGGCGCTGGCGCGGCGTTGGCCCTTGCCTGCGACATCCGCTGGGCCGGCGAGTCGGCGGCGATGTCCGTGCCATTCCTGCGGATGGGCCTGCACCCGGGGATGCTCTCGACCTTCTTGCTCACCGAGGTCGCGGGGGTGGCTGCCGCACGCGATCTGTTGTTCACCGGCCGGCGGGTGGCCGCCGCCGACATGCTCGCCCTGGGGCTGGTCAGCCGGGTGATCGCCGATGACCGACTGGCCGAGGATGCGTACTCCGCGGCACTGATGGTGGCCGCGAGCGCCCCGATGGCCGCCAGCCTGACCAAGGTGGCGTTGCGTGACGGCGGTCCGCAGGACTGGGCCGCCACCATGCAGTGGGAGGGCCTGGCTCAGGCCGTCACGCTCGCCTCGGAGGACCTGACCGAGGGCCTTGCCGCGCTGCGCGAGAAGCGGTCACCGAGGTTCACCGGCCGCTGACGGTCAGGCCGTCCGTTCGGGAATCTCGCCCCCGAGTTGCGTGCACCGCTCGCATCGCCGCGGCGTGCGCTGAGCGCCGACCTGCCCCTCTGGCGGGCTGCATCCGTGCTGCGGCCGGACCTGGCGTGGGTCGGCCCGCGGTTCGGATCGGCGGTTGTCACGCAAGCCTCCGGCGTGTCGTGTCAGGGATTTTCGGTCCACAGGGTGGGTTTCGTGTCGTCGCAGGTCAGAGCCGGTTCGTTCGGTAATCCGACGATGTTGTCCACAGGATTTCCACGACACATCCACATCGACACGCCTGGCGTTCCCCAGACCGTCCCCAACTCATCCCCAGCTCGTCCACAGCCGGGTTGCCGGGGGGTATTGACGCACGCAGCGCTGGTTGAATACCTTCACGCTCGAAGGGCCCCCGGAGATAACGGGTGCATGTGGAGGGTCGACCCCCGTGCACCATGCGACTCCGGGGGTTCCGTTCGTCGAGGGTGTGTCGAGGGCGTGTATGGAGGCTCGAGCAGAGGCCCAGCGCGGGTTCGGGCGTGGGCCGTGAACGAGGGCCCGGCGGGGTGCGGGGGTCCGCGGCTTCAGGCGAGGCCGAGCGTGCGGGCGCGGCGGACCAGTCCGCGGACCACCTCGTCGGCACCGTCGGGCAGCGCATCCAGCGGCCACCAGGCGAGGTCCAGTGACTCGTCGGTGATCCGGGGCTGCGCGTCCGGGGGCGCAACGGCCAGGTACTCCAGGTCCACGTGACTGCTCGGACCGGGCGAGCCGGCGCTGTCGCGGCAGGTCACCGCGTGCCAGTCCAGTCCGATCGGCCCCCGATGGCCGATCAGGCCGCCGATCCCCGACTCCTCGGCGGCCTCGCGGGCTGCGGCGTCCGCCACCGAGGTGTCCCGCGCCTCCAGGTGCCCGCCCAGCTGGAACCACCGCCCGGCCATCGGGTGCAGCGTGAGCAGCACACGTTCGCGGGCGTCATCGAGAATCAACGTGCTGGCGGTCAGATGCCCGGCGCGCTGGTCACGCTGGTCGGCATCCGGGTGCTCGGCGAGGAAGCCCAGCACCCGACGACGCAGGGCAGCGGCTGCCGGCGTGGGCGGGTTCCACTGGGTCAGCACCCTGATCGCGTCGGCGACCAGAGGTCGGATCACCCGCGGGTGTCGTCTTCGGCGCTCGCCTCGCCAGCACCGGAGTCATCGGCACGGGCACTTTCGGCGCCAGTGTCATCCGAACCGGAGTGGTCCGAACCGGAGCCGTCATCCGATGACTCGTCCGAGTCGTCAGCGCCCGCCGGAGCGGCCTGGTCATCAGCATCCGTCGGCGCGGCACCGTCGTCCGCAGCACCGCCCGCGAACTCCCCCGAGGCCAGGGCGGCAAGGTCCGCATCGGAGATCGAGGATCCCGAGACGAACGCCGACGGGTCATCGAGGTCCGCCGCACTGGGCAGCAGGTCCGGGTGCGCCCACACTGCGTCGCGCCCGGTGACCCCGCGCACCTTCTCCAACTCGGCCCACAGCGCCGCCGCCTCACGCAACCGGCGCGGACGCATCTCGAGACCGACGAGCGTCTGGAAGGTCTTCTCCGCGGGCCCGCCGGCGGCCCGGCGCCGCCGCACGGCCTCCTGCAGCCGGCCCGCGGTCGGCAACCGATCGCCGATCGCCGCGCTGACGACGTGGTCCACCCAACCTTCGACCAGGGCGAGCAGGGTCTCGAGCCGGGCCAGGGCGGCCTTCTGCTCGGGGGTGTCCTGCGGGGCCAGCACGCCTGAGGACAGCGCCTCCTGAATGTTGGCCGGATTGGTCATGTCGATCTCGCGCATGGCCTGCTCCATGGCCCCCATGTCCAGGCCGATGCCGCGGGCGTACTCGGCAACGGCCCCGCGCACGGTCGGGCTGAGCCAGTGCACGTGAGCGAACAGCCGCTGGTGGGCGACCTCGCGCAGCGCCAGGTACAGCGCGATCTCGCCGGGCTCGATGCCCAGGCCCCCGCCGAACGTCGCGACGTTCTCGGGCACCAGGGTCGGCACTCCGTCGGCGGTCAGCGGCTGGCCGACGTCGCCGGCGCCCAGGACCTCACCGGCCAGGCCGGCCAAGCCCTGCCCTGCCTGCATCGCGAACATGTTGGCGCCCATCTGGCGGGCCATCCCCATCATCGGTCCGAGCATCGCGCCCAGGTCGACCGGCAGGTCCGCGGGCAGCATCGCGCGCAGCTCCTCGGGCAGACCGCCGGCCAGATCCTCGGTGCTGGGCATCATCGAGCCCATCGAGGCCTGCACCTGCTCGGCGATCGGGGTGATGATCTCCTGCCAGGCGGGCATCGTGGCCTCGAGCCACTGCGAGCGGCTCCACGCGCGGGCGCCGGCCCCGGTGGAGGGGAACTCAGTGGCTGGGTCCAGCCACAGGTCGGCCAGCCGGACGGCCTCGGTGACCGCGCGGGACTGCGCGTCGGCCACGACGGGGTCGCCGTTGGCCGCGATCGTGCGCCGGGCCACGTCGCTGGCCGCGCTCCAGTTGACCGCACCGGGCGAGGCGTCGGTGGACATCCCCTGCAGCATCGCGCCGAGCTGCGACAGCGCGGAGCCGAGATTGGCCATGTCGAACGGGTTCTGCGGATTGCCCTGCTCGTCCGGATCCTGGGGCGAGAAACCGAAGGGGACGTTGCTCATGGGCACTGCCTTCCTCTCATCGGCCCGCGTGGGAACGGACCATGGTCAAGCGTAGGCGCGCGGCCGGCGATCTGCCGAGCCCCGTCGTGCCGGCTGAGTTCCCGGACGGTGGCCGCGGCAAACCCGATCGGGGCGGGATGGTGGTGGACGCCGACGGGGCGGGCCGCTGCGAGGTAGGCTCCCGCGCAGCACAGCGGCCGCTGCCGGCCCCGAGGAGGCGACGTGATCTGGTGGCTCATCCCGGCGCTCGCCACGTTGGCCGCCTGGGTGTTCACACGCGTCGCGGGTGGCCGCCGTGGTCGCGTGCGGCCACGCCCGGAGCCGGGATCGTCCGAGGACGCTCGCGACCTCGCTCGCTTCGCGCAGGCCCTGGGTCATCCGAACCTGGGTGGTCGGGGCTTGGGTGGTCGGGACCTCGGTGATCGGGACCTGGGTGATCAGGACCTGGGTGGTCGGGGCCCGGGTGATCAGGACCTGGGTGGTCGGGGCTTGGGTGGTCGGGGCTTGGGTGGTCGGGGCTTGGGTGGTCAGGACCTGGGTGATCGGACCGTGCACCATCGGCAGCGGGACGCGCGCACATGACCGACGCGACGGGCGGACCCGCCGATCCCACCGAGCGGCGCGCCGATCTCACCGAGCGGCGCGCCGATCTCACCGAGCGGCGCGCCGATCAGTCCGTTGTGCCCGCCGATCAGCCGGTTTCGGGTGCGCAGCATTCGGCCGATGTCGATCCCGATACCCCTGACATCGCTCCCCCCATTGACTCTGCGTCTGCGGCCGTGCCTGAGTCCGAGCCCGAGCCCGACAACCTTCCCGCGCCCGACGACGTGCCGGCACCCGCTCCCGCGCCCGACAACGTGCCGGCACCCGCTCCCGCGCCCACCGTGCCCGATCCGCCCGATGGCCTCGGCTCGACTCCCGGAATTCAACGGCTCGGGTGGTGGGAACGGGTCACCCTCTGGTGGGGCGGCACGCCACCGCGGACCCGCCGCGAGCACACCCGCGCGCGGGCCATGCGCCGCGGCGTGATCGCCGGCGGGCTGTTCATCGCCTTCGGGTCGGTCGCCCAGTTGCCGCTGCTGGTGTTCAGCCCCGGGCCGTTGTACAACACGATCGGTGAGGTCGGCGGCCAGCCGCTGATCACCATCTCCGGGACCACGACCTACCCCACCGCCGGGCAGCTGGACATGACCACGATCTCCGAGCGTGGCGGCTCGTCGGGCGGGGTGTTCCTCGGGGAGGCTCTCGTCGGTTGGGCCTCGCCGGCTCGCGCAGTCGTGCCGCGGGAGGCCTTCTACCCCCCGGAGGTCAGCGGCGCGGAGGTCTCGGAGCGCAACGACCAACTCTTCGCCCTCTCGCAGTCGGACTCGATCTCCGCAGCGATGAACGAGCTCGGCATCCCCACGACCCGCGCGGTCGTCGTCACCGTCGTCGGGGGCGGAACGCCGGCCGACGGCATCGTCGAGGCAGGCGACCAGATCGTGAAGGTCGACGGTGAGTCGGTCAGCAGTGCGGCCGACGTCGGGGAGCTGGTCCGCCAGCGGTCGGTCGGTGACTCAGTCGAGCTCGAGGTGCTGCGCCGGCCCGAGCCGGGTGCCGACCCGGAGAAGGTCACCCTCGAGGTGGTCACGCAGGCCAACCCGGACCTGCAGCCGGACCCCAGCGCCGATCCGGAGGCCCCGCCCGACACAGCGCCGGGCGAGGCGCCGGGCGAGGCGCCGGACGAGGCTCCGCATGAGGCGCCGCAGCCCTATCTGGGCATCGTGGTCGGGGTCGCCTACGAGCCGCCGTTCGACATCGAGTTCGCCGACAGCAACGTCGGCGGGCCGAGCGCCGGGATGATGTTCTCCCTGGCCATCGTGGACATGCTCACCGACGGGTACCTCAACGGGGGCGGTCACGTCGCGGGCACCGGCTCGATCGATCCGGAGGGCAACGTCGGCCCCATCGGCGGCATCCAGCAGAAGTTGGTCGGGGCGCAGCGGGCCGGAGCGGGATTGTTCCTGGCGCCGGAGAACAACTGCGACGAGGTCGTCGGACACGTCCCTGATGGGCTCACCGTCGTGCCGGTGGCCACCCTCGACCAGGCGCGGGCCACCGTCGAGAAGTGGGTGCAGACACCGGATGCGCAGTTCCCGCAGTGTGGTCAGGGCATCGCGGCGACCAGCCAGTAGCCGTTCGACGCCGGCCAAGCGCCGTGTGGGCGCGCCGGCTCGGGAATCGATCCAGATTCGGGGGCCGTCGAGCCCAGGAAACCTGGTTGTAATGCGCTCGCAGCCCAGCGATCCTGGATCAATCGCCCGGGTGGGTTGCGCTGTCAGTGGAACGTGGCGAACAGGGCGTCGGCCAGTCCGGGGACGAGGTCCGCGCCGGTCAGGACCTCGTCCTGGGCATCGGATTCGAGTCCGCCGGAAGCAGGGGACGCGCTATCCGGCCGGGACTCCCCGTCCAGCCCGGACGTCGAGTCCAGCCCGGACGGCGCGTCCAGCCCGGACGTCGAGTCCAGCCCGGACGTCGAGTCCAGCCCGGACGGCGCGTCCGCAGGTGACCCTTCGTCCACGAGGTCCGCGCCCGCTCGAGCGCCGGCGCCTCCCCTCGCGCCGCGCAGGCGCAACACGCACATC
>JBAVKQ010000345.1:0-14068 GCA_049688395.1 Candidatus Nanopelagicales bacterium | reverse complement strand
CTCGACGGCAGCCCGACCGTGCGCGGTCGGCACCGGCCGCCGAACCGCCATCAGCGCCCCGGCCCCGGCAACCCTGGCCCCGGCAACCCTGGCCCCGGCAACCCCGGCACCAGCATCTCCGGCAGCTCCGCCAAGGACTCGATCGTGCTGACCGCACCCGCGCCCCCGTCGGCCGGCGCCGCAGGCAGGACCGATGCCAGCCACGCGCCCCCGGGGCGCTGCAGCCACACTGGGCGCATCCCGCTGGCCAGGGCGCCCTCGATGTCGGTGTCCCACTGGTCGCCGACGACCACACACTCGCCCGGTCGAACGCCCAACGCCCGCGCGGCGGCCCCGAACATCGCCGGCGCGGGCTTCGCAGCCCCCATGTCGGAGGAGACCACCACCACCGAGACGTGCGCGTCCAGACCCAGCGCGGCCACCTTCTCGCGCTGCTGGGCACCGTCGCCGTTGGTCACGATGCCCATCGGGAGCCCGGCCAGCTCGGCGAGCACCCCGGGCACGTCGTCGAACATCGTCCACCCCGCCCGGTAGCCCTCGATGAAGGTGTCGAACCACGCCAGGGCTGCCCCGGAGGGCAGGTCAAGGTCCAGCAGCGCGCACCAGTCGGTCACCCGCCCAGCCCGACTGTCGGCCAGACTCACCGTGCCGGTCAGGTAGCGATCGAACCACCCCGGGAACACCTCGGCCCACGCCGCCAGCCCGTCCTCGAGCGGCACCGCCGGGGCGTGGCGCAACAAGGAGCCCACCCCCGAGCGCCAGGCCGCGGCGGCGTCGAGCAGGGTGTCGTCCAGGTCGAACAGCACCGCACCCACGGCCGTCATGGCCACCAGTATCGTCGCCGGACCCCAGCCAGAACAGCGGCGTGCACCCGTGCGCCCGGCGGCACCTAGACTGCTCCCCGTGGCGCGCGGTGATGGCAGGCTCACCCATGAGCTGGACCCCCAGGACACGGGGCCCCAGGACGCGTGCGGGGTGTTCGGGGTCTGGGCCCGCGACGAGGAGGTCGCCAAGCTCACCTACTTCGGGCTGTACGCCCTGCAGCACCGCGGCCAGGAGTCCGCGGGCATCGCGGTCAGCGACGGTCACCAGATCATGGTCTACAAGGACATGGGCCTGGTGTCCCAGGTCTTCACCGAAGGCGTGCTGGCCTCCCTGCAGGGGCACGTCGCCGTCGGGCACTGCCGCTACTCCACCACCGGATCCAGCGTGTGGGAGAACGCCCAGCCCACCTTCCGTGCCACCGCCACCGGGCACCTGGCCCTGGGTCACAACGGCAACCTGACCAACACCCACGAGCTGGCGGTCCGGGCGGCAGAGGCTGAGGCACACTCCGGCGTACTGCCGCTGGGCACCCGCATGAGCTCGACCTCCGACACCGAGCTGCTCACCGCCCTGCTGGCCGCGCACCCGGGCGAGTCGATGCTCACCGCCGCCGTCGACGAGCTGCCGCACGTGCGCGGCGCGTTCAGCCTCGTGTTCATGGACGACAACACGCTCTACGCCGCGCGGGACCCGCAGGGGATCCGGCCGCTGGTGATCGGCCAGCTCGAGCGCGGCGGCTGGGTGGTGGCCTCGGAGACCGCGGCGCTGGACATCGTCGGCGCCACTTTCCTGCGCGAGGTGGAGCCCGGCGAGGTGATCGCCATGGACGAGCGTGGCCTGCGCAGTGATCGGTTCGCCCTCCCGGAGCCCAAGGGGTGCCTGTTCGAGTTCGTCTACCTGGCCCGACCGGACACCCGGATCGCGGACCGCAGCGTGCACGCCACCCGGGTCCAGACCGGTCGGATCCTGGCCCGCGAGCACCCGGTCGACGCCGACCTGGTCATCCCCACCCCGGAGTCCGGCACCCCGGCGGCCGTCGGCTATGCACAGGCCAGCGGGATCCCGTTCGCCCAGGGGCTGGTCAAGAACGCCTACGTGGGGCGCACGTTCATCCAGCCCTCCCAGACCATCCGCCAGCTGGGCATCCGGCTCAAGCTCAACCCGCTGCGCGACGTCATCGAGGGCAAGCGGCTGGTCGTGGTCGACGACTCGATCGTGCGCGGCAACACCCAGCGGGCGATCGTGCGGATGCTGCGCGAGGCCGGTGCCGCCGAGGTGCACGTGCGGATCAGCTCGCCGCCGGTGCTCTGGCCGTGCTTCTACGGCATCGACTTCGCCACCCGCACGGAGCTGATCGCCCACGAACGCAGCGTGGCCGAGATCCGCGCGTCGATCGGGGCCGACTCACTGGGCTACGTCTCGCTCGAGGGCCTGACCGAGGCGACCGAGCTCGGTGCGCAGAACCTGTGCCGGGCCTGCTTCGACGGCGTGTACCCGATCGCGCTGCCCGAGCCCGAGCTGCTGGGCAAGCACCTGCTCGAGGTCGAGGTGGCCGCGCGGTGAGCATGCCCGACCCGAGCCCGTCGTCCGCCGACGCAGGCACGCCCGGAGCCACGTACGCCGCCGCCGGCGTCGATGTGGAGGCCGGCGAGCGTGCCGTGCAGCTCATGCGCACCGCGATCGCCCGGGCCCAGCGCCCGGAGGTCGTCGGCGGCGTGGGCGGTTTCGCCGGGCTGTTCGACGCCTCTGCGCTGACCCGCTTCCGCCGGCCGCTGCTGGCCACCTCCACAGACGGGGTCGGCACCAAGATCGACGTGGCCCGGCGGATGGACGTCCACGACACGATCGGCATCGACCTGGTCGCGATGGTCGTCGACGACCTGGTCGTCTGCGGCGCCGAGCCGCTGTTCATGACCGACTACATCGCGGTCGGCGCCGTGGTCCCCGAGCGGGTCGCCGCGATCGTGACCGGCATCGCCGAGGGCGCCCGGCGGGCCGGCGTCGCGCTGATCGGTGGGGAGACCGCCGAGCATCCCGGACTGCTCGCACCCGACGAGTACGACGTGGCCGGAGCCGGTACCGGCGTGGTCGAGGCCGACGAGCTGCTCGGCCCGCACCGGGTGTGCGCCGGCGACGTCCTGATCGCGATGGCCGCCAGCGGCCTGCATTCCAACGGCTACTCCCTGGCCCGTCATGTGCTGTTCGACCGCGCCGCCTGGGCGGTGGACCGCCACGTCCCCGAACTGGGCCGCAGCCTCGGCGAGGAGCTGCTCGAGCCGACCCGGATCTACACCCTGGACGTGCTGGACCTGATCGCCGGCGGTGGGGTGCACGCCGTGTCGCACATCACCGGCGGCGGGATCGCGGCCAACGTGGCCCGGATCCTGCCCGTCGGGCTGCATGGCCAGATCGACCGACCCACCTGGACGCCGCCGCCGATCTTCGCGCTGATCGGCGAGCTCGGCGGGGTCAGCCTGGCCGAGCGCGAGCGCACGTTCAACGAGGGCCTGGGGATGGTGGCCGTCGTCTCCCCCGAGTCATCCGCGGATGCCGTTCGCCGGCTGGCAGCGCGCGGGGTGCCGGCGTGGGTGTGCGGACACGTGCGGGCCTCAGCGCCCGGTGACGTCTCGGATGCTGCTGCCAAGGGCGGCACGGGCGGGACCGTCCGCCTGCTCGGCGAGCACCCCTGAGCCCGAGGATCGCCCAGCCGAGTCGGTACCGGACTCAGTCCTGGGGACGCGCCTCGCCGGCGGGCTCGCCGGGCTCGTCCTCGTCGGCCTCGGGCTCCTGCACGTACTTGGCGTACAGGTCCTCGTAGTCGGCGTCGTCCTGATCGTCGTCGTCGACCTGCGCAGGGGTGGAATGCGCCAACTCGGCCTGGAGTCGCTCCAGGTCCGTGCTGGGTCCGCCGTACTTCAGCTGGCGGGCCACCTTCGTCTGCTTGGCTTTGGCTCGGCCGCGCCCCATGGCTCGACCCCCTCCTCCGGTGCATTCCCGGGCGGTACGTGAACTGACGACGTGGCTCATCTGCACGCCCCAGTGCGCCGATGCGCGATCCGAGCCACATACTAACGCCTCCGCGCCGAGACGTGCTTGTCATCGCGTCGCCCGCACTGTCGCCGGCCCCGCGCAGTGCCGGAATCGCGGCCCGGTCGCCGGTTCGCCGGATGCCTGCGATCCGGTCCGGCGTACCGGTGCCGGCCCGGCCGCGTTCGTCAGGAACAATGCCGACCGCCTGCCTTGTGTGGGTGCAGTTTCGGTGACATGCTCAGCGCTGATGCCCGATTGAGTACGTTCTGCGAACTAATCACGAGGAGTGCTGCGATGGCTGTACGACATCAGCAAGTGGAACCCCTGCTCACCCCCGCTGAGGTTGCTGCGCTGTTCCGCGTCGATCCAAAGACCGTCACGCGGTGGGCCAACTCCGGCAAGCTGACCTCGATCCGGACCCTCGGCGGCCATCGTCGCTACCTCGAGAGCGAGGTCCGCGGCCTGCTCGACAGCATCCCCGCCCCGCGCGACGGGCTCACCGGGGACAGCGCCGGCCAGTAGCCGGTCGCTCAGCATCCGCCCAGCCACTGACCCCGGACAGCTGCCGGCTCCGGTCAGCGGGTGGCGCCCGAGACGAGCCAGGCGCTGCCCCGCACCCGCCATCCGAACGCCAGCCCGCGGGCCAGCATGAACAGGCTCAGGGCCAGCCAGAGGTCGGTGACCGTCCCCTCGTTGGCCAGCACCCACCACGCGGCCGGTGCGAAGGCCGCGAGCGCGAACGCCTGGGCCGCCACCAGGAAGCGCGCATCGCCAGCGCCCAGCAGCACCCCGTCGAGCACGAACACCACCCCGGCCAACGGCTGCTGCAGGGCGACCACGACCAGCGCGCCGGCCACGATCGCGTGCACGACCGGATCGTTGCCGAACAGCCCCGGGACCCAGGTCCGCACCAGCAGGACCAGGCCCATCAGGACCACCCCGAGCCCGACCCCCCAGCGGGTCATCTGCCAGGTCACCGCCCGGGCGGTGTCGATCGAACCGGCCCCCAGATGTCGACCGAGCAGCGCCTGCCCGGCGATGGCCAGGGCATCCATGCCCAGGGCCAGCAGGTACCAGAGCGTGAACGTCACGTAGTAGGCAGCCAGCTGCGGATCTCCGAGCCGAGCCGCGACGACCACCGCCAGCACGAAGACGGCGCGGAGCGCGACGGTGCGCCAGAACAGCGGCACCGCGGCGCGTGCGGCGACCAGGACCCCGGATCGGCTCGGCCGCAGCGAGGCGCGGTGCGCGCGGGCACGCCGCGCCAACTGCCACACGAAGAGCCCGGCCGCGATCGCCTCGGCGAGGACCGTGGCCCATGCCGACCCGGTGATCCCCCAGCCCGCCACCAGCACGAGGTACGCGGACAGCACCAGGTTGATGCCCACCGCGAAAACGGTCACCCACAGCGTGGTCGCGGTGTCCTGCAGCCCGCGCAGCACGCCGATCGCGGCCATCGCCGCCAACGCGAAGGGGAAGCTCAGACTGATCGTGCGCAGGTAGGCCAGGGCGTCGGGGGTGATCGCCGGGGAGGTGCCGATCCACTCGAGCAGCTGTGGGCCGAGCAGCCAGGTGCCCGCGGTCGCCGCGATGCCCAGGCCCAGGCCCAGGGCCACACCCTCGATCCCGTCGGTGATCCCCGCGGCCAGTTGCCCGGCCCCCACTCGGCGGGCGACCACAGCGGTGGTTCCGTAGGCCAGGAAGATCGCCAGGCCGGTGACGGTGGTGAACACCTGTGCGCCGGCCCCGAGGGCGGCCAGGCTCGTGGTGCCCAGCGTCCCGACGATGACGGCGTCGATCAGGGTGAACAGGGGTTGGGCGACCAGCGCCCCGAACGCCGGGACGGCCAGGCGAAGGATCTCGCGGGCCGAGGTCGCCTGCGGTGCGGTGCCGGAGTCCGACGAGGGGGCCTGGTCCATGACAGCGCCGAGACTAGGCGACAAGGGCGAACCCCCTCACGACGGGGGATGCATGAGGGGGTTCGCGGTGGCCAGGGGCGGGGTCGAACCGCCGACCTTCCGATTTTCAGTCGGACGCTCGTACCAACTGAGCTACCTGGCCGATCGGTTCGCACCGAACCGGTGAGTGTCTCCAGCGACCCCGACGGGACTCGAACCCGCGACCTCCGCCGTGACAGGGCGGCGCGCTAACCAACTGCGCTACGGGGCCTCGCGTTGCTGCCAGGCCTTGGTGCTCCACGATCCGGGGATCGCAGTCCTACGTGTGCAAACCGATGGGCTGGTCGTAGCCCCAACGGGATTCGAACCCGTGCTACCGCCTTGAAAGGGCGGCGTCCTGGGCCACTAGACGATGGGGCCGGACTGGTTGTTGTTCCGACCCTGACCGCTGGCCGGGGACGTCGAGAAGCATACGCAATCCCGACTGGATTTCCCAAACCGCACGGCGTCCCCAGTCGATGACCGGCCGCCGGCCCGTACCCGGGCGCCGGGTGGCTGCGTCACCGGCGCCGGCGATGGGGCAGGATGACCAGCGGCACCCAGTCGTCGCACCGGGGACCATCAAGACAGACCTGAGGAGTGCCCATGGTTGACCGCTTGAGCCCGCTGGATGTGTCCTTCCTCTACCTGGAGGAGCCCACGACCCCGATGCACGTCGGTGGGGTGGCCATCTTCGAGGTCCCCGAGGACGGGTTCGACTACGAGCGGCTGGTGCACCTGATCCGCACGCGGATCGCCTTGGTCCCGCGCTACCGGCAGCGGGTGCGCTGGGTTCCCGGACACCTGGCCAACCCGATCTGGGTCGATGACGAGAACTTCGACGTGACCTACCACGTGCGCCGCTCCGCGCTGCCCCGGCCGGGCACCGACGAGCAGCTCAACGAGCTCGTCGCCCGGATCATGGGCCGCCCGCTGGACCGCAACCGTCCGCTGTGGGAGATGTACCTGGTCGAGGGCCTCGAGGACGGCCGGTTCGCGATCCTGACCAAGACCCACCACGCGATGGTGGACGGCGCCTCGGCCGTGGACATCGGCCAGGTCATCCTCGACGGCACCCCGGAGCCGCGTGAGGTCCCCAGCGACGACTGGCACCCGATGCGCGAGCCCTCCTCGGCCGAGCTCATCGCCGGCGCGGTCAACGAGATCGCGCGATCCCCGAAGGCCGTCGTGGACACCGTGCGCACCTCGATGATCGACGTGCAGGAGACCGTCACGCACATCGGGCGCAACGTCGTCGGGCTGGCCTCGGCGGCGCGCACGATATCCCGCCCGGCCCGGTCGGGACCGCTGAACGCCACGATCGGTGGGGCCCGGCGCTTCGCGACCACCGAGACCGAGCTGGACAAGCTCAAGCGGATCAAGCGCGCCCACGGCGGCACCATCAACGACATCGTCCTGACGGTGGTCGCCGGAGGCCTGCGGGCCTGGATGATGACCCGTGGCGAGGTCGTGACCGCGCGCAGCTCGATCCGGGCGATGGTCCCGGTCAGCGTGCGCACGCCGGGGGACAACTCGGGCAACCAGATTGCGGCGTTCCTGTGCGACCTGCCGATCGGCGAGCCCGACCCGGTGATCCGGCTGCAGCGGGTCCGCTTCGAGATGGACATGCTCAAGGACAGCGGTCAGATGCTCGGCGCGACCGCGCTGGTCGGCGTGGCCTCCTTCACCCCGCCGACCCTGCACTCGCTGGGCGCCCGGGTGGTCTCGGGCCTGTCCCGGCGGGTCTACAACGTGGTCGTCACCAACGTGCCCGGCCCCCAGTTCCCGCTCTACGCGGGCGGCGCGCTGATGCTGGCCGCCTATCCGGTGGTTCCGCTGGCCCGCGGTCAGGCCGTGTCGATCGGCCTGACCTCCTACGACGGGGGCATGTTCGTGGGCCTGAACGCCGACCGGGAGGCGATGCCCGACGTCGAGGTGCTGGCCCAGTGCATCGAGGACGCGATCGAGGACATGCTGGCCACGGTGACCTCGGGCGGCAGGGCGCGACGTACGAAGAGGCCCGCTGCCCAGCGGGACGATCGGCGGCCGGTCGGCCCCAGTGCGCAAGCGCAGGCATAATCGGTCGGTGACCTTTGGGCCTCGATGCCCCACCCCTGACGTGTGACCGGGAGGCGAGCGAATGGCTGATCGCGAGATTCGGCGCGGGCTCGTGCTCGGCGGCGGCGGCGTGCTGGGTGCGGCGTGGGCCGTCGGTGCGCTGGCCGCGCTCGAGGCAGTGCACGGCTTCGAGCCGCGTGACGCCGAGGTGATCGTCGGGACGTCGGCCGGGTCGGTGCTGGCCTCGCTGCTGGGCGCCGGGGCCACGGTCGAGGATCTCGCGGCCCAGGAGCGCGGCGAGAAGGTCCTGACCGGCCCGATCGCGGGCTTCACCTGGGACATCGCGGCAGTGACCGGGGGTTCGCGCCCGGGTCGGCCCAAGCTGCAGCCCGGCTCGCGCTCGCTGATGCGCAACAGCCTGTCGCGGCTCGGCCGGATGCCTCCCACCGCGGTGCTCTCGGCTTTCATGCCCACCGGCTCCAAGACCCTGGATCGGGTGGCGCACCTGGTGGAGGGGTTCACCCCGATCGGGGCGTGGTCCCCGCACGAGAACCTGTGGATCGTCACCATGGACTACGACACGGGCAAGCGCGTGGTCTTCGGCCAGTCGACCGCTCCCCGCGCCCCGCTCTCCCTGGCGGTGCAGGCCTCCTGCTCGATCCCGGCCTGGTACTCGCCGGTGGAGATCGACGGGCATCGCTACGTCGACGGCGGCGCGTGGTCGGCGACCTCGGTCGACGTGGTGGCCGATATGGGCCTGGACGAGGTCTACGTGATCGCCCCGATGGTCAGCTTCCACCTCGACCGCCCCGACCACCTGTTGGCACGGCTGGAGCGCACGTGGCGGGTCCAGGTGACCAAGCGCTGCCTGAACGAGGTCGAGAAGGTGCGCGCCGGCGGCACCGACGTCACCGTGTTGGGCCCGGGTTCTCAGGACCTGGCCGCGATCGGCGGCAACCTGATGGCCCACGAGAAGCGGATCCACGTGCTCGAGACCTCGATCCGGACCTCGATCGAGGCCCTGCGCGACCCCGACCACCTCGGTCCGGACCACCTCGCCTCGGTGGGGTGATGCGCGCTTATCTGCCCGTCGGGTGGGCCGATCTGCGTACCCTGCGCGACGCCGGTGAGCTGGCGGGCCCCCGACGTGGGTGCGTCGTGGACCCGGTGTGGCGCGCGGGCGGGCCGGAGGTCGACGAGGAGGAGTGGGAGTTCGAGGCCCAACTGCTGGCCGCCCAGGCCCTGCCCGACCTCGACGGTGGCGTCGTGCTCGCCCGCGATCTGGACCCCAAGGGGCTCTCGGCCCCGGTCGACGGTTGGCTCGACGTGCCCGGCCTGGTGCGCCGCCGGGAGGTGGGCGCCCTGCTCACCGAGGACCTGGCCTGGTTCGGCGTCCAGGAACTCGACGAGGTGCTCGACCGGCGCTGAGCGCGCGGCTCAGAACTGCGCGCGGCCCAGAACTGCGCGCGGCTCAGAACTGCTTGGCCAGCGCCGAGGTCGCACCCTTGAGCGTGTCCTTGACCGTCTTCTTCTGGATGAAGCCGGGCAGGGGCAGCGCGGTGTCGACCGTGAGTGTCATGGTGGCCAGGGTCCGTCCGCCCTTGTCGACCAGCTGCCAGTTGCCCTGCTGGGACTTCTGAACCCTCGTGGCCTCCACCAGGGTCCACGAGAAGCCGTCTTCGGTGTGCGTGTAGGTCAGGGCGAACTCGTCCTTGGCGACCTTCACGTCGTTGACCATCCGGGCCCGGACGCAGCGGTCCTCCTCGTCGCGCTCGAGGACCTCGGACTCCAGGTTTCCCGGGAACCAGTTGTGCTGGTTGTCGATGTCGCGCAGGAAGGCCAGCACCTGGTCGGCGGGGGCGTTGACGCTGACTTCCATGGATTCGGTGACGGCCATGGCAAGTGACGGTAGGGCCGATCGCGGGCCGATGCGCGGTGAGTGCTGTGCCTGCGGTGCGTGCGTGGGCGCGGTGCGGGCGCGGGCTACTGGCCGAACCACTGGGGGGCGATCTGCTGCTCCTTGCGCAGCGCGCGCATGAACTGCTCGCCGACCACGTTCTCGAGCTTGCCGCCCACCAGGGGGACGTGCGCCTTGGCGTGCACGACGACCTGGAGCGCCGTGCCGGGCCCCCCGGGTCGCAGCTCGAGGGTTCCGTAGACCTCCATCGGTGCGTTGCCGAACGTGGCCGTCACCGTGCCGTGCCGCGCGCCGTCGAGGTCCGGGTGTTTCCAGGTGTGCACCTCGTCGACGGTGATCGCATCGCCGACGAACCTGCGTGCCGCGGACGGGATCTCGGCCGGCAGCTTGCGCGACGAGCGGATGACCACATGCCCACCGTCCTCCCGCATGTCGGCGGAGACGTCGAAGGCTGCCATGTGCTCGTGCTTCCAGACCACGTAGCCCGGGTCGCAGTGCGCGGCGAAGACCACGTCGGGGGCGACGTCGAAATGGATGACGCCGACGAACCTCTTGGCCATTGCTGCTCCTGGGGTGGGCGTCGGGCGGGTCGGCCCGACGGACGGGCTGCGGGGCAGGACAAGGGCGATCATAGAGCCCGGGCCCGCTCGGACCGTGCTGCGCGAAGCCCGGGTGCGATCGGTCGATGCCGGCCCGCTGGGCGCGACCACCTCCGCGGTGGCGTGGCATGGTGGGCGGGCGTGCCGCGGCATCGGTTGCCAGGCGCGCGGAGTCGAGAGGAGCCGGCGTGGGCGTGGGATTCGCCGAGTGGTTCAACTGGACCTCCGAGCGCGACGAGCGATTGGCCAACCTGTTCTACCGACACATCGACCCGACCGACCTGGCTGGTCGCGACCCGGAGACGATCGTCGGGGCGGTGACCCATCAGATCGCAGTGGCCGGCACCCGCCCGCCCGGTGCGGCGATCGTCCGGGTGACCAATCCGAGCACTGCCACCCACGGCTGGAGCTGCGGGCGCAGCGTGCTGAGCATCGTCACCGACGACATGCCCTTCCTGGTCGACTCGGTCAGTGCCGAGCTCAACCGGCTCGGCGTCGGGATCCACCTCGTGGTGCACCCCATCGTGGCGGTCACCCGCGACGCCGAGGGCACCCTGCGCGGCGCGGAACCGCCGGGCTCCGGGACGCGCTCGGAGCCCGTGCTGCCCGACGCAGACCTCGACGGGGTGCTCGAGTCCTGGATGCACATCGAGGTGGACTGGCAGCCCGACCCCGCGGCCCTGGAGATGATCGAGTCCAATGTGCTGCGCGTGCTGGCCGACGTGCGCCGAGCGGTCGCCGACTGGCCGCGGATGGTGGCCGAGGCCCGCGGGTTGGCCGCGGAGCTCGTGGCCGCACCGCCGCGCGGTGTGGGTGCCGACCAGGTCGGCCCGGCGATCGACCTGCTCAACTGGCTGGCCGCCGACCACTTCACCTTCCTGGGCTATCGCAAGTATCGCCTCGTCGGCTCGGCCGAGGATCCCGACGCGCTCGGCCTGGTCGAGGAGCCGGGCAGCGGCCTGGGCCTGCTGCGCTCCCGGCAGGCGCAGTCCGCGTCGTTCGCCGAGCTGCCCCCCACCGTGCGCCGCAAGGCCCTGGAGCCGCGCCTGCTGATCGTGACCAAGGCCAACCGACGATCCACGGTGCATCGACCGGTGTACCTGGACTACGTGGGCATCAAGGTGTTCGACCGGGCCGGTCGGGTGGTCGGCGAGCACCGCTTCATCGGCCTGCTCTCAGCCCTCGCCTATACCCAGTCGGTGGAGACCATCCCGGTGGTGTCGACCAAGGTGCGTCGCGTGCGCGAGGCATTGGGCTTCAGCCGCGGCAGCCACGGGGGCCGGGACCTGATGGCGTTCCTGGAGAACTTCCCGCGCGACGAGCTGTTCGCGATCGACACCGACGAGCTCAGCGCCCTGGCCGAGGCGACCCTGAACCTCAAGGAGCGTCGCGCCACCCGGTTGTTCGTGCGCCGTGACAGGTACGAGCGCTTCCTGTCCGCCCTGGTCTACCTGCCTCGAGACCGGTACACGACCGACGTCCGGCTGCGGATCCAGGCGGTCCTGCTCGACGCCGTCGGCGGCGCCAGTGTCGACTACACCGCCCGGGTCACCGAATCGGTGCTGGCCCGGCTGCACATCGTGGTCCGCGTGGCCCGTGGCGAGTCGGTGCCCGACCTCGATGTCGAGGCCCTGGAGGCCCGGATCGCCGAGGTCGTGCGCTCCTGGGACGACGAGCTGTCCGCGGCCCTGGTCGCCGGGTCCTCGGAGGCTGCCGCGCATGCCCTGCTGCGTCGCTACCCCGACGGGTTCCCGGAGGCCTACCGAGCCGTCACCCCACCGGCCGAGGCGGTGGCCGACCTCGCCGAGATCGAGGCCCTCACCCCGGCGGCCCCGTTGCGGGTGTCCCTGCGACCGGTGGCCCGCGGCAGTGGGGAGCAGGCCAACGCCCGGCTCAAGCTGTACTGCCTGCACGACATCTCCCTGGCCCAGGTGCTGCCCGTCCTGGCCAGCATGGGGGTGCAGGTGGTCACCGAGCAGCCGTTCCGGCTGGTCCGCACCGATGGGTCCGGCCAGTCGGGCGGCGCCTTCGTGTTCGACTTCGGGCTGCACAGCCCCGGCGCGGCCCGGATGGGGCAGGTGCGGGGCAACTGGGAGCAGGCGTTCCTGGCCTGCTGGGACGGCCGCGCCGAGGCCGACGGCTTCCACGGACTGGTCACCGAGGCCGGCCTGGACTGGCGGCGGATCTCGGTGCTGCGCGCCTACGCCCGCTATCTGCGCCAGATCGGCTCGACGTTCAGCGGTGCCTACATCGAGAACGCGACCCTGGCCAACCCGCGGATCGCCAGCCTGTTGATCCAGTTGTTCCAGACCCGGTTCGACCCGGACCTGGTCGGCGACCGGGCCCGTCTGGGCGAGGACCTGCACACGCAGATCACCCGCGCCCTGGACGACGTCGCCAGCCTCGACCAGGACCGAATCCTGCGCTCGCTGCTGGAACTGATCCTGGCCACCGTGCGCACGAACCACTTCCAGGACGATCGGAGCGCACTGGCTCTCAAGCTCGAACCGGCACAGATCCGCGACCTGCCCGAGCCGCGACCGCGCTACGAGATCTGGGTCTGCTCGCCGCAGGTGGAGGGCGTGCACCTGCGCTTCGGCAAGGTGGCCCGTGGCGGCCTGCGCTGGTCGGACCGCCGGGAGGACTTCCGCACCGAGATCCTGGGCCTGGTCAAGGCGCAGGCGGTGAAGAACTCGGTGATCGTGCCGGTGGGCGCCAAGGGCGGCTTCTTCGCCAAGGCGCTGCCCGACCCGGCGATCGACCGGGAGGCGTGGCTGGCCGAGGGGATGGCCGCCTACCGGGTGTTCATCGGGTCGATGCTCGACCTGACCGACAACCGCGTGGGCACCGACGTCGTGTCACCCCAGCGGCTGGTCCGCCACGACGGGGACGACCCGTACCTGGTGGTCGCCGCCGACAAGGGCACCGCGAAGTTCTCCGACCTGGCCAACGAGGTGGCCGCCGAGTACGGATTCTGGCTCGGGGATGCGTTCGCCTCCGGTGGCTCGGCGGGTTATGACCACAAGTCCATGGGGATCACGGCCCGGGGCGCGTGGGAGTCGGTCAAGGCGCACTTCCGGGTGATCGGACCCGACATCGCCACCTCGACGTTCACGTGCGTGGGCATCGGGGACATGAGCGGCGACGTGTTCGGCAACGGCATGCTGCTCTCGGCGAACCTCCGGTTGGTGGCCGCGTTCGACCACCGGCACATCTTCCTGGACCCGGATCCGGACCCGGCGATCTCGCTGGCCGAGCGCCAGCGCCTGTTCGCGCTGCCGCGCTCCTCGTGGGCGGACTACTCGACGGTGCTGATCTCGGCCGGTGGTGGCGTCATCCGGCGCACGGCGAAGTCGGTGCCGATCAGCCCGCAGGTCGCGGCGGTGCTCGGTCTGCCCGGTTACGTGGGCGCGATGGCGCCCAACGACCTGCTGCGCGCCATCCTGACCGCGCCGGTCGACCTGCTCTGGAACGGGGGCATCGGCACCTACGTCAAGGGCGCCACCGAGAGCAACGACGATGTCGGGGACCGGGCCAATGACGCGATCCGGGTCGACGGCGGCGATCTGCGTGCCCGGGTGGTCGGCGAGGGCGGCAACCTGGGCCTGACCCAGCGCGGCCGGATCGAGGCCGCGCGGGCCGGGGTGGCGCTGAACACCGACGCGATCGACAACTCGGCCGGCGTGGACACCTCCGACCAC
>JBAVKQ010000344.1:0-2293 GCA_049688395.1 Candidatus Nanopelagicales bacterium | reverse complement strand
CATCCGGGAAGTGCTCCTTCTGCTTGGGTCGATCGATACCGTCGCAAGTACCATCATCCCAGGTCAGAAGGGCATTTCCCGCCTCATTCTGCCGCGCCTGCACCCGTCAAGGCCACGGATTCAGGTTCAACGGGCGACAGCAGGTGATGGGATGGCGGGTCGCCCGCGACCCCGACCGCGCGAGCACCTTCGAGCGCGCCTTCAGCCAGCAGGGCGACGAGCGTGACGACGCCGTGCTCACCCAGGCGCTGGCAGTGCTGGGCCTGCTCGCCCTGCCACTGACCGGTGCGGCCGCCATCGCCATCGGCCTCGGCACCGACGTGGCCATGACCCTTGCCCTGCTCCTGGTCGCCCAGGTCCTGGTCGGCGGGCTCGCCTTCGTGCGCATCATCCGACGTAGCTGACCTGTCGAGTCGTACCTGCCTGCGACGCGGGTATGGACCTCGAATCTGGGGGTACGCGCTGGCTTACTGCCCCCACGAACGAGAACGCACCCGATGACGACCGACGACGAGCAATTCACCTCACGGCAGGCGGCTGAGCCATCCGTGACGATCAGCGCGGACGAGAAGCACGCGCAGGTGTCGATCGCCGGTTCCACCGGCCACCACTCCCCCGGCGAACGGACGGCTGTGGCCGGCAAGGCCCTCGACGACGAGCGGGTGGCCGGCGCCGAACAGGTGACCGTCGCCGCACCCCGAGGTGACACTGAGGTCCTCGAGGAGGTGCGCAGCCGGCTCGACCCCCACGACGTGCGGCAGGTGGGCGCCACGATCCTCATTCAGGGACGCCACCGCGACCGCCCGCCGGTCGACCTGGGCGAAGACCCCGCCCAGGAGCCAGCCGAACGCCCTGGCCACCAGTCGGCCACCGACGGCTCGCCACCGGCGGACTAGTCGACCGTCGACGAGGTGACACGAAGGACCGCGCGCATCGGGTATGACCGGCCGCTCGATGGGAAGGTGTACTGCGTGGGTTGAGACGAGCCGCGCCGCGGCAGGGATCGGCTCAGCCAGACCCGTCCCGGCGCAGTTGCCGATCACCGAGCCATGGAGGACCACGACGATGAGACCCCAAGAGCCCACCAGCACCTCTGCCAAGATCCTCTACAAGCCGGTTGGCATCACGTCGAGCATCATCGCCGGGATCATCGCCGGGCAGTTGGTCCAGGTGGCATGGAAGCACGCCACCCCCGGATCGAAGGCCGATCCCCCGCAGGCCCTCGAATCGGAGTATCCGCTGCGCGAGGTCCTGGCCGCTGCGGCGCTTCAGGGTGCCGTGTTCTCGCTGGTCAAGGCCGCGACCCAACGCGGCGGCGCGCGCCTCTTCCAGCGCATGACCGGGGAGTGGCCCGGCAACTGAGGGCGAGCCTGGTCACCTGATGTAGGCCGCCAGGTGCTCCCCGGTCAGGGTGCGACGAGTCTGGACCAGGTCCCCGGGAGAGCCCTCGAACACGATCCGGCCACCGTCGTGGCCTGCTCCCGGCCCGAGGTCGATGATCCAGTCCGCGTGCGCCATGACCGCCTGGTGATGCTCGATGACGATCACCGACTTGCCGGCGTCGACGAGCCGGTCCAGCAGGCCGAGGAGCTGCTCGACGTCGGCCAGGTGCAGCCCGGTCGTCGGCTCGTCGAGGACGAACACGCCGCCCTTGTCCCCCAGGTGGGTGGCCAGCTTGAGCCGCTGACGCTCACCCCCGGACAACGTGGTCAGCGGCTGGCCCAGGGTCAGGTAGCCCAGGCCCACGTCGGCCATCCGCGCCAGGATCGTGTGCGCGGCCGGTGTCCGTGCCGGACCGGCCCCGAAGAACTCCACCGACTCGCTGACCGGCATCGCGAGCACCTCGCTGATGTCCCGGCCGCCGAGGTGGTAGTCCAGCACCGAGGCGTCGAACCGTCTGCCCTCGCAGACCTCGCAGGTGCTGGTGACCCCGGCCATCATCGCCAGGTCGGTGTAGATCACCCCGGCGCCGTTGCAGTTGGGGCAGGCCCCCTGCGAGTTGGCGCTGAACAGCGCCGGCTTCACGCCGTTGGCCTTCGCGAACGCCTTGCGGATCGGGTCCAGCAGTCCGGTGTAGGTCGCCGGGTTGCTGCGCCGCGAGCCGCGGATCGCACCCTGGTCGACGGTCACGACCCCCTCGCGGCCGGCCACCGAGTCGTTGATCAGCGAGCTCTTGCCCGAGCCGGCCACTCCGGTGAGCACCACCAGGACCCCCAACGGGATGTCGACGTCGACGTCGCGGAGGTTGTTCGTGCTGGCCCCGCGCACCGCCAGCTCCCCCACCGGTGTGCGC
>JBAVKQ010000343.1:0-17082 GCA_049688395.1 Candidatus Nanopelagicales bacterium | reverse complement strand
GGCGGGGACTGGTGCCGCCGCGGGCGCCGCGGGTGCCAGGGTCGGGGCACCGGCGTCGACCACGCGCAGCCGACGATGATCCACCTCGAGGTGGGCTCCGGGGCGACCGGCGGCCTGGGCCAGCCAGCGGTCCCACGCGGCCTGGTCGATGATCCGGTAGGCGTAGCCGAGCTCGGCCGGCGCGCGGCGCGCACCGTCGGGCATCGGCGTCCAGCGCAGCAGCGACATGGCGATCTGCGACCCGAAACCAGCGGCCAGCCGCAGGGCGTAGCGCACCGGGTAGGCGCCGCCGAGCGAGAGGTTCAGCGTGCCCAGGTCGGGGTCAGGCTCCTTGTAGTTGGGCACCGGCGGGACGATCCCGGTCTCCAGGGCCTTGACGGCCACGACGTCCTCGATGCCCGCACCCATGGCGTGGCCGGTGAAGCCCTTGGTGTTGGTGATGACGATCGAGTCGGCTGCGGCGCCGAACACGCGGCGCAACGCGTTGACCTCGGCAGCGGCAGAGCCACCACGGGCCGGCGTGTAGGTCTCGTGCGAGACGAACACGGTCTGTGGGGCGATCTCGGTGCGGTTGATCCCACGCGCCTCGGCGGTGCCGACCAGGCCCTCCATGACCTGGCCGACGTGGTCGACGTCCAGTCGGGTGCCGTGGAACGCGCTGTTGGCGGTGGCCGAGGCCAGCACCTCGCAGATGGGCTGGATGCCACGCTCGCGGGCCGAATCGGGGGCCTCCACCACCAGCGCGGCAGCACCCATGCCCACGACCATGCCGTGCCGACGCCGGTCGAACGGGGTGGCCACGTCGGCCACGACGTCCTCGGTGGCGGCGGCACCCGTGGCCAGGAAGCCCGAGCCGACCCAGGGCAGCAGCGTGTCGCTGGTGACGTCGTCGGCCGAGACGATGATCACGCGGCGGGCCCGGCCGGTACGGATCCAGTCCTCGGCCAGCGAGACGGCCTGGGTGGTGCTGGCGCACGCGGCGTTGACCTGGGTGTTCGGTCCGCGGGCGCCGATCAGCTCGGCGAACTGCGAGTGCCCCATGGCCAGGCAGCGGAAGATGAAGCGCCGGTCGAAGTCGAAGCGCTCGGTCTCGAGCAGTCGACGCAGCTCAGCGAGCTGGCGGTCCACCTCGGCGGCGGCCGGCTCGGCGCCGGTCATCCGGGCACGGATCCCCTCGAGGGCCAGCAACTGCTCGCGGCGGCCCCGGTCGCGCATGTAGCGCTCGATGTCGCCGGCGAACTCGCCGTAGCCCGGGAACGCCGAGGCGAAGATGACCCCGGTGTCGTCACGCATCGACAGGGGCAGACCCCAGCCGTCGGGCAGCATCGTGCCCAGGGTGGTCGACCGGTAGCGCATGACCAGCGGGATGCCGGCGTCGCGCAGCGCATCGAGTCCGGCGCCGAGGGCCAGACGGGTGGTGCGGTCCAGGGCCAGGTCGCGCGCGGCCTCGACGCCGAACTCCTCGACGACGTCCAGAGGAGCCCCACGCCCGGCCAGCTTGATCACGCTGGACTCGTCGGCGAGTTCGAAGACCGGGTCCTTGCCGGCCTTCTTGACCAGGCGGGTGACCCGCTTGTCCACCATCGCCTCGCGGAGCCGGTGCGGGATGATGTCGATGAACTGATGGCCGGACAGGATCCGCCCGACGTTCTCGTCATCGAAGAGCCGCTCGACCCCGGGCAGGCCCAGAGCTGCGCCGGTGATGGTGACCGGGGCGGTGGACAGGGCCACGCCCTGGACGCCCGACGCTGCTGCGCCTGCGGGCTCACCGGAGTAGACCCGCAGGCCCTGCTCCAGCACGCCGGCGAACAGCCGGCCCAGTTCCTCGTAGCGCGCGGTGGTCATGGATGTCCTCGGGGTCGTTGCGGAGGTGGGGTTCAGGGAGGCGGGGGCAGCGGGTGCGGCAGCCGCCGTGGGGGCGACGGCGGCCACGGGCGCCACGGCAGGAGCAGCAATGACAGCAGCGGTCGCACTCGATGCCGCGACAGGCGCAGACTCGGCCGGGGTCTCGAAGCCCAGGCCGGCGGCGTACAGCCCGCACAGTGCCTGGTTGAACGACACGAGGTCGCCGAGCTTCGGGTGGTTGGTGAACAGGGCGGTGACATCGTCGTGCACGCCGCCGAGGACCTCCTCGACGAAGCCGTGCAGGGCCTTCTTGGGCCCGACCTCGACGAACACCCGGGCGCCGGCGTCGTAGAGGGTGTGCAGGCCCTTGACGAACTGCACCGGCTCGGCGATCTGGCGGCCCAGGATCTCGAGCATCGTCTCGACGTCGGCGTCGGCGGGGTAGAACTCGCCGGTCACGTTGGCCACGATCGGCAATTGCGGGCCATGGACCTCCAGACGACGCATGGCGACCTTCAACGGCTCGCTGGCCCCAGCCACGATCTGGGTGTGGAACGCGTGGCTCACCGGGATCCGCATGGCGGTCATCCCGGCGGCCTGGAACGCAGCCACGGCATGCTCGACCGCTGTGGTCGCCCCGCCGATCACGGCCTGGGTGTTGGAGTTGATGTTGGCCACGACCACGTAGCCCTCGACCTCTTCCACGATCCGCTCGATGTCTGCCAGTGGCCCGAACACCGCGGCCATCGCGCCGTTGTCGGCCTGGGACACATGGGTCATCTCCCGACCGCGGGCGCTGACGGCCTCCAGGGCACCGTCGAAACTCAGCGCTCCGCTGGCCACCAGGGCGCCGTACTCGCCCAGGCTGTGCCCCATCACCATGTCCGGGGCGATCCCGTAGGCCGCCAGCAGTTGGGCCATGGCAGCGTCGGTGGTCAGCACCGCGGGCTGGGTGATCTCGGTCTGCAGCAGTTGTGCGTTGAGCCGGGAGACCGTCTCGGGGTCGGCGGAGTCGGCGAACACGTAGTCCGACAGCGGTTTGCCCAGCAGCGGGGTCATGATCCGGTCGGCCTCGTCGTACACCGCGCGCACGAGCGGCTCGTGGTCGCGCAGGGCGGAGAGCATGTTCACGTACTGCGACCCCTGGCCGGTGAACAGGAAGGCGATCTTCGGTGCGCGACCTCGGCCCACGAACACGCCCTGGGAGCGCAGCATCTTGAACATCGCGGGGTTGCCGGCAGCGAAGGCCGCAATCGCCTTGCCGGCCTTCTTGGCCAGGTCGGGGGCATCGGCGTAGTCGATGGCCACCCGCACTGCCGCGCCGGCCAGCGCCGGGTCCGGCGCAACCGTCGGGGGCACGCGGCCCGCCTCGGCCTGCGCGGCCAGGGTGGTCAGCTGCGCCACGACGTCTGCCTCGTCACGACCACCGAGCACGACAGCGCCGCGCAGGGGTGCCTTGCGGGCGGCTGGGGCGGCGGGTGCCGGGGCGGGTGCCGCGGTCGGGGCGCTCGCGGCAGCGACCCGCGGGATGTCCGCGCCCGCGAAGCTGCGCGCCGCATCCGGGGCCCGGTACCGACCCGGTACGTGCTCCTCGAGAGCGAGGTGGAAGTTGGTCCCCCCGAAGCCGAACGCACTGACTCCGGAGCGCCGCGGGATGTCGGCGGGCGCCACCCACTCGCGCAGCTCGGTGTTCACCGCGAACGGGGTCGTGGCCCAGTCCACCTTGGGATTGGGGTCGTTGAAGTTCAGGCTCGGGGGCAGGACCTTGTCGTGAAGGGCCATCGTCGCCTTGAATAGCCCAGCTGCGCCGGCGGCGGCCTTGAGGTGGCCGATGTTGGACTTGACCGAACCGAGCGCGATCGTGCCCGCTGCCAGGCCGCGCCCGGCGAAGATCTCGTCGAGGGCCTGGAGTTCGGCGGCGTCGCCGACCCGGGTCGAGGTGCCGTGTGCCTCGAGCATCCCCATCGTGGCCGGGTCGAGGCCGGCGTTCTCCCAGGCGCGCGCGACTGCCAGGCGCTGACCGACCGGGTTCGGAGCAGTGATGCCCTTGCCCTTGCCGTCCGAGGCGCCACCGATGCCCAGGATGACCGCATACACGCGGTCCCCAGCCGCCTCGGCGTCCGAGAGCCTCTTGAGCACGAACATCGCCGCGCCCTCGCCCATCACGAAGCCGTCCGCGCCGGCGTCGAAGGGCCGGGTCCCGGTGGCCGACAGGGCGCCGATCTTGCAGAAGCGCACGAACGCGCCCGGGCTCATGTTGCGGTCCACTCCGCCGGCGATCGCCGCGTCGTAGTGGTGGGACTGCAGGCCGCCGATGGCAGCGCTGATCCCGGCCAGGGCCGAGGCGCATGCGGCGTCGGTGGTGAAGTTCGGGCCGCGCAGGTTGAACAGGGCAGCGACCCGGCCGGCCATGATGTTGGCCAGCTCGCCGGGCATGGTGTCCTCGTTGATGATCGGAAGATCCTCGAGGTAGCCGGCCCGGACCTCGGCGCGGATCGCGGCCTGGACCTCGGCGGGCAGGGCGGCGAACGAGGGCGTCCTGGCCAACTCGGCATCGAACTCCGGGTAGTTGATCCGCAGCGTCGTGCGCACGTACTTGTCCCCGCCCAGGGCGTTGCCCAGGATCACACCGACCCGGTCGGAGTCGACGTTCCAGTCCGGCCAGCCGGCGTCCATCAGGGCGGAGCGTCCGGCGCTGACCGACCACATCTGGCCCGGGTCGAACTGCGCGGACACGCTCGGCGGGATCGGCAGCTTCCACTTCATCGGCTCCCAGGGGAACTCGCGGACGAAGCCGCCGATCTTCGAGTAGGTCGAGTCGCGGGGCGACAGGGGGTCCGGATCGAAGTAGAGCTCGGGGTCCCACCGGTCGGTCGGCACCTCGCTGATCGAGTAGCGGCCCCCCCTGATGTTGGACCAGAAGTCCGCAGCGGTGGGGGCGTCGGGCATGATCGCGCTGATCCCCACAATGGCGATCGGCTCGGGATAGGTCATCGGTCTCTCCTGGGGAACACGGCGATCGCGCGGGTCTGGCGGGTCGGTCGGGACATTCAGGCGTACAGCACGTCGGCCAGGGCGGTCATGTCGGCGACCAGCCCGGCCTGGGCACTGCGGATGGCGGCCAGTGGCATGGCTGCGGCCAGGCTGGCGTCGAGGCCCAGAGCGGGGTCGGCGGAGCCGGCCACCCAGCGCAGCCCCTCCTCGGAGGCCTTCATGGCCGCCTCGCGGGCGAAGATCCGCGCGATCACGGCCAGTGCGTCGGCGTCGAACCGGCGGTTGGCCTTCGAGTCCAGGGTGCCGGCAGCGGCGGCTGCCGCGCGTCGGCTCATCGCGGCGGCGGTCTCGGCGTGCGCCACCAGCTCACCGAGGCGGAACAGCACGTGCTGGTTTCGGGTGAGTCGCCCGGTCTGGCACGCGGTGAACACCCCGGCCAGGGCCTCGAGGCCCAGCGCGGCGATCTCGGCACCGACCTGCGGGGCGCGGGCGTGCAACTCGTGCAGCTCCCGAGCCGCGATCAGGTAGTACTGGCCGCGGGACTTCAGGTGCTCCTGCCAGCGGTCGCGGGCGATGGTCATCTCCAGGATCTCGGAGGTGCCCTCGTAGATCGTGGTGATCCGCACGTCGCGCTTGATCTTCTCCACGACGTACTCGCGGGTGAAGCCGTACCCGCCGAGTGCCTGGATGGCGTCCTCCGCGGCGCGGTTGCCCGACTCGCTGGCCAGGTACTTGGCGATCGCGCCCTCGGTGTTCAGTGCGCCATCGGGGCCCTCGCCGGCGTCGAGGCGCAGCGCAGTCTCCTCGATGAACGCGCGTGCGGCCTCGAGCCGGACCACGTGCGGCACGATCAGCTTGTGGGTGTAGCCCTGCTTCTGCGCCAGCGGTGCACCACCGGCGATCCGGGTCTTGGAGTACTCGATGGACCGGTCCACGGCCTCCCAGCCACCGCCCAGGCCGAACGCGGCCACCATGACGCGGGTGTAGCCGAACACCTGCTGGGCCTGGACCAGGCCCTTGCCCTCCACGCCCCCGATCAGGTTCTCGATAGGTACCTCGACGTTGTCCAGGTACAGGGCGGCGGTGTTGGACAGCCGGATGCCGTGCTTGTCCTCGGGCTTGGCGCTGCTGAACCCGGGCGTGCCGCGCTCCACGACGAACCACGTGGGTCCGCCGGGGGCCAGGGCCAGGATCGTGGTGGCGTCGGCGATCGTGCCGTTGGAGATCCACTGCTTGGCACCGTTGATCCGGTAGCCGGTGACGGTGCCGTCCTCGGCCTGCATCGGCACGGCCCTGGTCTTCATGTTGGCCAGGTCCGACCCGGCCTCGGGCTCGGTCGCACCGTAGGCGAAGACGATGCCCTCCTCGGCGATCCGGCCCAGCCAGCGCTCCTTCTGCTCCTCGGTCGCCCCGACCAGGATCGGGTCGCTGCCCAGGAACGTGGCGAAGATCGCCGTGGCCAGGCCGATGTCCTTGCGGGCCATCACCTCGCACAGCAGGTAGGAGTCCATCGCACCCCCGCCCATCCCGCCGTAGGCCTCCGGGACGAACACCAGTTGGATGCCCAGGTCGGTCGACATCGCCCGGACGATCTCCTCCGGGCAGACGTCCTCGTGGTCGAGCTCCAGCTGGCGCTCCAGCGGGAGGGCGTCGGCGAGGTACTCGGTCAGACCCGCCATCATCAGGCCGAGTGTCTCGGCGTCCAGGCCCTGCTCGGTGCTCATGCTTCCTCCAAAGTCGGCTGGGCCTCAGGCTAGGGGTCCTGACCCGGCAAAGGGGTACCCAAAATGACCCTGCACCCGGGACCTAGGACAGTTACTCGCCGGTAGCGGCGCGCCGCCCCGTGCGGACCTTCGCGAAAGCGGTCAAACCGCTGCGCAGATGGACCAGCACCTCGTCGGCGGAGTACGTGCCGCCGGTGCCCGGCCCGCTCAGCGCGGCGACGGCGCTGAAGTCCTCGCCGGAGGTCACGATGGGGGGCTCCACATAGCCGTTGGGGCGCACCTGGGGCAGGTCGGCAGCGGCGAGCAGTGCGTTGCACAGGCAGCGGCGGCCCTCGGCGTTGGCCGCCCGGCCGCCCTTGCGGGCGTACATAGCCGCCGGCTCGGCCGGGCAGCGGTAGTCGATCTCGCCGTTGGCCTTCTTGAACGGCACGCGCAGCGCGCCGAGGTCGCACACCGCCTTGCGACCGGCGGCGACCTCAGGGTCGCTGACAGTCCCGGCCAGTTGGATCACGCGGAACGGGAATCCCGTGGGCGAGGCCCGCCAGTCGCTGCGGACGTCCAGCGTGCCGGCCTGCAAGGCCTCGATGACCTCGGTCTTCAGCGAGTCGGCCAGCCCGGACTGCGCGCAGTAGGCGAATGCGGTGCCGACCTGTACGCCGACCGCGCCGAACTCGAGGGCCGAGGCCAGTCCGGCGGGGGTGCCGAAGGAGCCGGCCAGCCAGAACGGCAGGCCGAGGTCGGCCAGGGCACCGAGGTCCGGGGTGTCGCGGTCGTCGTAGACGGGCTGGCCGAGCTCGTCGGTGCGCCGCGGTCCGCGCGGGGGCGCGTTGTGCCCACCGGCGCTGGGGCCCTCCACCACGAACCCGAACGGTCGGGTCCGCTCGTCGGCGAACAGTCCGGCGGCCAGGTCCACCGAGGCCACGATGGCCAGGAAGCGCGGTTCGGCCAGTCCACCGGCCCGAGCGCCGAGCAGTTCCCGCGGGCTGCACCGCACGGTCACCGGCGCATCGTCGGAGCGCAGTCCCTGGGCCTTGACGTGGAAGTCGAGGTCCTCGCCGGCGGCCAGTGCGCGGATCATTGCGGGCAGGTCCGACGGGTTTCCCGCGCCGACGATGACGTAGTCGACGCCGGCCAGCAGGGCCCCGAGCAGGCCGAAGGGCAGGGGCAGCTCGATCTTGCGCAGGAAGTTGATCCCGACCGCGCCGGCGTGGCCCTCCTTGGCCAGCCAGACCTCGCAGAAGGTGGCCACGACGGCAAGCTCCTGCAGGGCGCGCGGCGGGGTGATCGTGAACCGCGGGACCGTGGTGAACGAGGCGTCGGGGGCCTTGCCGCCGTGCACGTAGTACTGCTTCATCACGCGGCGGGCCATGGCCATGTCGGGGAAGTGCGCGAGCGCCCGGCGCATGTGTCCGCCCGGGTCGCCGGTCTGCAGGCGGCGAGCGCACACGACGTCCAGGGCCGTGCCTGACACGACGCCCAGCTCGCCGGCCGTGCTCACGGCCCGGGCGAGCTCCCAGTTGGAGACCGACACACCCATGCCGCCCTGGATGATCGTGGGGAGAGTGTGGCTGTCGTACATGGTCACCGCCTGAGTCGTGGTTGTTACCTACGCAACCGTAACTTACGTTGGCGTAGGTAAGCCAGCGACCTTCGTCCCGCGGCGGCTGGTGTCGGGGTGGTGCACGTCCTCAGGCCGGCGCGCCACGCGTGCGGCCTTCATCGCGCAATGGCCGATCCAGTCGGCGATGCATGCGCCGGGCAGGCGGATGGCACAACGATGTCGGGGCCGATCGCGGAAGAAGTGTGGTGTTGGTCACATTTTCTCGCTGTGGGCTCTGGCGGGCGCCGGACTGCGCGACGGTCAGTCGTCCGGATCGGTCGGGCCACCCGAGCCCAGGCGTCTGTACAGCGCGGAGAAGTCACCACGGGCCAGCTGGGAGATCGTCGACTCGTCCTCGAGCGCGTCATCGGGGAGCTCGACGCCCCACTTCTTCAGGGTGCGCAGCACCGAGGCCTGCGCCGAGCTGAAGTTGGCGGCCACCATCCGGCGGGTCGCCCATTCCCGCTCGTGCGCACGCAGTTCGGCCTCGATCCGGGCCACCTGTGCCTCGTCCGCGGGCAGGCGGTAGGTGTGGCGGATCGCATCGCACAGCTCGATGCGGTAATCGTGGCCCACTCGCACGAACTCGCCCGGCTTGCTGTTCATGCCGTTCTTGAGGTCCACCAGGGTCACGACGAACGTCGTCACCGGTCGGAAGATCGTCTCCCTGGGGACCATCGGGGGTCGGGTGGCCGCCGGGCCCATCCACCACGGGGTCCGCACCACGGTGTCGTAGGCGAACTTGTTGATCGGGTCGTCGTGGTGGATCACCTGCACATGGCGCACCGAGGGCGCCAGGTCCGCGATCTCGTCGGCCCGGGGGACCGAGCTCAGTATGCCGCCCGGGTCGATGCTGGCCGCGTCTGCGAACCAACGGTCCCAGAGCCTTGTTCGGAACGGGGTGCCCAGGTACAGCCCGTGGGCGATGCCCAGCTCGTCGAAGACATGCGTGCCCTGGGCAGCGACATCCATGGCCACCTGGGCGCCGAGGCTCTCGCCGAACTGCACGACCCGGGGTCGCTGCTCGGCGGGCAGCTGGGTGATGCGGTCGCGGATCCCGGCCAGGATCAGGGTCTGCATCCGCACGCCGGCCTTGGTCTGGTTCAGCGCCAGGGCGCTGGGGACCAGGGCGTACTGGGGCACCACGATGGCGCAGTCCCCGAGGGTCAAGTACTCCAACGCCTCGGCGAACGAGTAGTTGACGTAGCCCACGCCGGTGGGGGCAGCCACCACGATCAGGGACTTGTCGTAGGCGCCCAGCGCATCGAGCTCGGCAAGGGCCAGATCGGCGCGCGCCTGTGGGGTCGCGGCGCTGTCGAAGCCGGCCACGGCCCGGATCGGGTCCGCTGCCGGCTCGCCCATGACGGCCTCGATGTCCGCGGCGGTCAGCGCCATCAGGACGAACCGTCGACCCTCCTTGCCGATGTCCTCGAAGGCGATGAGGCTCGCGGGTCCGGCCGTGACCATGCGGCTGGTCGGCGGGTCGGGATAGGCAGGCTCCTTGGTCTCGTCGGCGTGCATCAGCCGGCGCCGCAGCCGGTTCAGCGCGACGCCGCCGGCCGGGACGAGCATCGAGGCAGCGATGCCGTGCCCCACCAGCGGGGTGACCGGGTCCCCGGCACGGCCCAGCACCCGGCTGACCAGGGCGGTCGACCCCTCGGCCAGGGCGAACTCGACCCCGGCGAGGGCGAGCAGCCCCCCGCCGACCGCTGCCCCCATGCCGACCGACTGGGCAACGCCGCGCACCGATCGACGTGCACCTGGCGCGGGGGCCGGTCGCGCCGTGCCGAACCCGCTCGCCCTGCGACCGCGCGCATTGATGCGCACCGCGCTGACCGTCCCGCCGATGCCCGCGGCGACCAGCAGGCCGACGGCCGGATGCATCTGGCCCACCTGCGACCTGATGGCCTTGTCCGAGGAAATCACCAGGGCGGCGGCCGCGGCCCCGTTGCCCAGGAGTCTGGCCACCGAGTTGCCGGTGGCCACCGGCAGGGGGGAGTCGTGCGTGTTGGGCAGGGCCCTGGCCGCGGCCAACCCGCCGCCGGCAAGCAGGGTGGCGGCGATCAGCGTGGTCACCTCCGGATCGCCCTGACCGCGGCTGCTGGCCACGAGCTCGGCCGTGGCCTCGACTGCCGAGACCGCGAATGTCCCCACGCCCAGACCGAAGGCCGCCGCGGCCCCGGTGGCCATCGCCTGGTCGGTGGCCGACCGAGGCAGCAGGCCGCGTGCGAACGTGTTGGCCGTGGCCCCGGCGGCCACGGCCACGCCGGTCCGCAGGGCGAGGTAGCGCCGGCCCGGGGTGTGAGACATGCGCGCCAGTCTGCCCGATGGATACCCGGGGCGACGTCCCGCCGCACCGCGTCTCGGGATCGTGCCGGGTCAGCCGGGTGGTGTGCTGGGTCAGCCGGGGTGGCGTCGAGTCAGCCCGGGTGGCGTCGAGTCAGGACGCGGGCCTGGACCGAGAGGATCCAGCCCACCAGTTCCCGGTCGATCGTCGACTCGACCTTCCCGCGCACCGGGAATGGCAGCGCGGCCTTCGTGGTCGTGTCTGTGGTCAGCGCGCAGCCGGACCCGTCGACCACCAGCCGGCAGGTGCCGTTGCTCACGGCGCTGGGCCGGCCGGTGAGCTGCACCTCGAGCGTGCCTCGGGCGGTGTCGCCCTCCAGCAGTCCCCACGCCTGTTCCCAGGTGAGCTCCACGCGGTCGGGCAGCAGGGTGCGTGCGAGCTGCGGGATCCCCGGTCGGTCGGTCGGGAAGCTCCACGTCATGCTCGCCCGTGCCTGTCCGGCGGGGTCCTCGCCGGAGGCCGAGCTCGTGAGCGACCCCACCTCCACGCCGACCTCCGTGGCGAACGCCGTCAGGAAGTCCGCGCTGGTCAGGTCGGCCAGAACGACGTCTGCGGGGATCGACAACTCGAATCGGTGCTCCATGCTGCGCAGTCTGGTGGTTGCGGGGTCGGATCGCCAGCCAGCCCCGACCTGCACGTGCCGTGCGCTCGGGCTAGCGTCCGGGGGACCCCCCAACCAGCAGCGACCGCCAGGAGGCGTGGATGTCCGAGGAGTCCGTGCGCACCGACCTGCCGAACTACCCGGTGAGCCTGCTGCGCGCCGCGGCACCCTGGAAGCGCGCCGCCACGGCCACGACCAGCCTGCCCGCCGAGGGCACCCAGGTCAGCGGGTGGATGCCCGATCCGGGCGCCATGGCCGACTACCGCCGCGTGGTCGGTTCGGCCGCGCAGGTCCCGATCGCCTTCCCCCAGGTGCCGATCATGGCCCTGCACATCGACCTGCTCTCGCGCTGGTCGTTCCCCGTGCGCGCGATGGGCCTGGTCCATCAGGGGACCACCATCGAGGTGCTCGACGAGGTGCCCGCCGCGGGTCCCTGGCAACTGCGAGCCTGGGTGGCCGGCGCTCGGCACGTGCGCAGCGGCCTGGAGTTCGATGTGGTCGGGGAGGTGGGAGTCGACGGCCAGGTGTGCTGGCGCTCGAGTGCCGTGCTGCTCTCCCGCAGCCGGACGGCGGCGGGCGCCGAGGAGTCGGCGGTGCCGCGTCGGGACGTGCCCGACCGGTGGGCCGCGCACCTGCCCGTGCCGGTCGACGAGGGCGCCGGCCGGGCCTTCGGGCGGATCACCGGGGACATCAACCCGATCCACCTGCACGCGGTCTCGGCCCGACTGTTCGGCTTCCCCCGGGCGATCGCGCACGGATGGTGGACCACTGCCCGGGTGGCGGCCCTGCTCGGTGCCGATGCCACGGTTGCGGGCCGCACCCTGCAGATCGCGTTCCGTCGACCGGTGCTGCTGCCCTCCACGCCGGTGCTGGCCTCGCGCAGCGACGCCGACGGGATCGAGTTCGCCCTGCTGCCCGAGGAGGTCCGCGCGCCGGTGGCTGGTGACCGACCGGTGGCTGATGGTGAGGTGGCGCCCTTGGTCAGGGGGCGCATCTCGGGCTGAGCCGCACGCCGAGCAGACCGGCATGTCGGGCCCGATGGGGCGGTTCGGGCGTCCCTGGGCGGGAATCCACGATGGCGCTGCCCCGACGGGCACAATCGAGGTATGGGTGGGGCACCGGGAGCCGGCGGTTCGACGGGCGCCCGGACCCTGCGCGACCCACGTGCCGAGGCGGCCCAGCGGCGCCGGATCACCGACCGGCTGGGGTCCTTGGAACCCGCAGCGATGGAGGCGATCCGCGCGGCCCGGGGTCGGGAGTTCCAGCGCCTGGAACTGATCGGTGACTCGATACTGGAGGTGGTCCTGCACGCCCATTCGGTGATCGCCGGACCGGGGTGCCCGTACTGCGCGGGCCGGGCCGACCGGTTCACCACCGATGCGCACCTCGGGGCGCTGGCTCAGGAGATCGTCCTGGGCGACTGGCTGGACTGGAGCCCCTCGAAGCATCGGCTGGCCGACCTCGTCGAGGCCTGTGCGGGAGCCGCCTGGGTCAGTGGCCGCTGGGGGCAGGTCGTGACGTGGGTGGCCCGCGAACTGCACCCGCTGTCCCGCGACGAGCAGCGCAGGATCCTGTACGGCGGCGCGCAGGTGCATCCCGAGGCCCCGGCCAGAGCCCGGGAGATCCTCGGGGCCTCGATCCTCGAAGCGGCCGCGTCCACCTCTGCCTACCGGCGCTACCCGGACGCCGATGAGGGGGGCCTGTCCACGGTGAAGGCCCGGATGCTGTCCGGTGAGCACGTGCTGGGCCGATGCCGGGACTCCCACTGGGTCCGGCGCACCCTGCGCAGTCGGCGCTTCGACCGCGACGACGTGGAGCGCCACCTGGCCGATGACCTGCTCGGTCGTGGGCTGGCCTCGGCGATCACGATCGCCTGGCCGTTGACCTCCTGAGCAGTCATCCACAGATCTGGCGCCAGGGGTGGGCAGATGGGCGTTGGCCAGGCAGGGTGGTCCTGCGTGCACCGGGGGGTCCGGTGCTGATCGGGGGGATGATGAACGAGACGATCGTGACCGTGGCCGGCAACTTGGTCTCCGACGTGGAGCAGGGGGTGACCTCGCGCGGGGATGCGATGGCCCGCTTCCGAGTGGCGTCCACGGTGAAGCGCTACGACCGGACCACCGGTACCTGGTCCGACGGGGACACCGCCTACTGGAACGTCACCGCGTGGCGGCGTGCCGCCCAGAACGCAGCTGCCTCTCTGGCCAAGGGGCACCCGGTGGTGGTGCACGGCCGGATCCGGCAGCGGACCGTGGACCGGGAGGTGATCGGTGCGCCCGGGGTGAGCATGGCGGTCACCTACACCGACCTGGAGGCGGTCAGCTTCGGGCTGGACCTCTCCCGGTGCCGGGCGACCTTTCAGCGGGCCCCGATCGGGCCGCAGACCGCGGACACTGCAGGTGCCTCGGCATCGGACGGCCAGGTCCCCGAGTCGGTTGCTGGGGTTGCCGGGGCAGCCGCGGTGGACCCAGCAGCGGCCTGATCGCACCGGTTCGCGATTCCTGCGGACCGGTGCGCGGCCGATACCCTTGCCCGCATGGCTGAATACATCTACACGCTCCGCAAGGCCCGCAAGGCGTTCGGCGACAAGGTCGTCCTCGACGACGTGACGCTGTCGTTCCTGCCCGGGGCCAAGATCGGGGTCGTCGGGCCCAACGGTGCCGGCAAGTCCAGCCTCATCAAGATCATGGCCGGGCTGGACCACACGTCCAACGGGGAGGCGACCCTCAGCGCCGGGTACACCGTGGGGATCCTCTCCCAGGAGCCCGAGCTCGACGAGTCCAAGGACGTGCTGGGCAACGTGCAGGAGGGGGTGGCCCAGACCAAGGCGCTCGTGGATCGCTACAACGAGATCTCCGAGCTCATGGCCGATCCGGAGGCCGACTTCGACGCGCTCATGACCGAGATGGGGGTGCTGCAGGAGAAGATCGATCACCTCGGCGCCTGGGATCTGGACAGCCAGCTCGAGCAGGCGATGGACGCGCTGAACTGCCCGCCCGGGGATGCTGATGTCTCGGTGCTCTCCGGCGGTGAGCGTCGCCGCGTCGCCCTGTGCAAGCTGCTGCTCCAGCAGCCGGACCTGCTGCTGCTCGACGAACCCACCAACCACCTCGATGCCGAGAGTGTCGGCTGGCTCGAGCAGCATTTGGAGAAGTACCCGGGGACGATCGTCGCGATCACCCACGATCGGTACTTCCTGGACAACGTCGCGCAGTGGATCCTCGAGATCGACCGCGGCCGGGCCTACCCCTACGAGGGCAACTACTCGACCTACCTCGAGGCCAAGGCCGCCCGCCTCAAGGTCGAGGGTGCCAAGGACGCGAAGTTGCGCAAGCGCCTGACCGACGAGCTGGAGTGGGTGCGCTCGAACGCCAAGGCCCGCCAGACCAAGAGCCGCGCGCGGTTGGATCGCTACGAGGAGATGGCCACCGAGGCCGAGAAGACCCGCAAGCTCGACTTCGAGGAGATCCAGATCCCGCCGGGCCCCCGCCTGGGCTCGCTGGTGGTGGAGGCCAGCCACCTGAGCAAGGGGTTCGGGGATCGGCTGCTCATCGACGACCTGAGCTTCACCATGCCGCGCAACGGCATCGTCGGTGTGATCGGCCCCAACGGCGTCGGCAAGACGACGCTGTTCAAGATGATCGTGGCCGCCGCGCAGGACGACACCTCGGACAAGGCGGCGCTGCCCACCTCCGGTGAACTGCGCGTCGGGGACACGGTGAAGTTGTCCTACGTCGACCAGAGCCGGGCCGGACTGGACCCGACGAAGAACGTGTGGGAGGTAGTGTCCGACGGGCTGGACTGGATCAAGGTCGGCAACGTGGAGATGCCCTCACGGGCCTACGTCGGCGCGTTCGGGTTCAAGGGCCCGGACCAGCAGAAGCCGGCGAAGGTGCTCTCCGGCGGGGAGCGCAACCGACTCAACCTGGCCCTGACCCTCAAGCAGGGCGGCAACGTGCTGCTGCTCGACGAGCCCACCAACGACCTGGACGTCGAGACGCTGGGCTCGCTGGAGAACGCCCTGCTGGAGTTCCCCGGCTGCGCGGTCATCACCAGCCACGACCGCTGGTTCCTGGACCGGATCGCCACCCACATCCTGGCCTACGAGGGCGACTCGCAGTGGTTCTGGTTCGAGGGCAACTTCGAGTCCTACGAGAAGAACAAGATCGCGCGCCTTGGTGCCGAGGCAGCGCGGCCGCACCGGGCCACCTACCGCAAGCTGACCCGCGGGTAGTCCGGGCGGGGACCTCGGGCAGCCGGAGAGCGGGCACGTCGGCGGGACCGATGCCGCGCGGGCGGGGGGACCGCGGCTCCTAGGCTGTGCCCATGAGCTTGGCGACGCTCCTGGTGCAGGAGCCCCTGATCCTGCTGTTCGCGGTCCTGGCGATCGGCTCCCTGGCGGGGTCGATCACGTTCGGGGGGTTCTCGTTCGGCTCCGCGGCTGTGCTGTTCGCCGGCCTGGCGGCCTCGGCGTACAACCCGGAGTGGGTCGTGCCGCAGATCCTGGGCATCTTCGGTCTGGCGGTCTTCGCCTACGGGATCGGCATCAGCAGCGGGCCTCAGTTCTTCCATGTCCTGCGCAACTACCGCAGCGCGGTCGCGCTGGTGGCCGGGGTGCTTGTGGCCGCGGCCGCGGTGGCGGTGCTGGTCGGCCGGGCACTGGGTCTGGACTCGGCAGTGATCGCCGGGATCTACGCCGGCGCGCTGACCAACACCCCGGCGCTGGCCGCCTCGATCGAGGCCCTGGGATCCAACGCCCCCACCGTCGGCTACTCCGTGAGCTACATCGGCGGCGTGTTGGGCATGGTGGCCGCGGTCGCCCTGATCGGCGTCGCGAAGCTGCCCGGAGGTGCCCGCGCCCAGGCCGCCGACGAGGCCCCGCCGCCGCTGGTGCACCAGAGCATCCGGGTCACCGCCGACGATGCCCCCGAACTGGGCACCATCGTCGAGGAGGGGCACGTGATCTTCTCGCGCACCGAGCGCGATGGCGTGGTGCACGTGGCCACCGACGGCTTCCGTCCGCAACCGGGCGACGTCGTGGCGGTCATCGGGCCGCAGACCGCCGTCGACGAGGTGACCGCGCGCCTGGGCCGGCCCAGCACGAACTACCTGGCCCTGGACCGCCGGGACCTGGACTTCCGCCGGGTGGCGGTGTCGAACTCGAAGGTGGCCGGGCACACGATCGCCGACCTGCGCCTGTATCGCCGCTATGGGGCGACCGCCACGCGGGTGCGGCGCGGGGACATCGACCTGCTGGCCACCGACGATCTGGTGCTCCAGATCGGCGACCGGGTCCGGATCGTGGCCCCCCGCGACCGGATGTCGCAGGTGGCCGACGTGCTCGGGGACTCCGAGCGTGCCTCCGGGGAGATCAACGCCGCCGGCCTCGCGTTGGGCCTGACCCTCGGGCTGCTGCTGGGAGCCTGGGCGATCCCGATCCCCGGGGGCGGCTCGATCCAGTTGGGCGTGGCCGGCGGGCCGCTGCTGGTCGGGCTGGTCCTGGGTCGGGTGCACCGAACCGGGCCGCTGATCTGGTCGCTGCCGTTCCCGGTGGCCACCGCGCTGAACCAGTTGGGCATCCTGCTGTTCCTGGCCTACGCGGGCACCAACGCCGGCGATGACCTCGTGGCGGCGATGCGCAGTGACCAGGGTCTGAAGATCCTTCTGGCCGGGGTGCTCGTGACCGGGTTCGCGGCGTTCGCGCTCACCCTGCTGGGGCCCGCGGTGGCCAACATCGCCGGGCCGCGGCTGGCCGGTGTGATCGCGGGATTCCAGACCCAACCGGCTGTTCTCACCTTCGCCAACGACCGCAACCACGGCGACCCGAGGGTGAACCTCGGGTACGCGCTGGCCTACCCGGTGGCGATGATCGTCAAGGTCGTGGTCGCGCCACTGATCGGGCGTGTGTAGGGGCGCTGCCCCGCGCCCGCCGCGCCGCGGCCCAGCCCCCAGCCGCCTCGCCGCCCAGCCG
>JBAVKQ010000342.1:0-23267 GCA_049688395.1 Candidatus Nanopelagicales bacterium | reverse complement strand
ACGCCGCGATGTCCAGGGCCTCACCGCGCGCCGTCGGGTCGACACCCGCTGCGCCGAGCAACTGCACGGCCCGGGCGGGGCTGCCGGCCCAGCCGGCCAGCGCCGAGCGCAGCATCTTGCGGCGCTGGGCGAATGCGGCGTCGATCACGGCGAACACCTCGGCCCGATCGACATCGGTGCGCGGGGGCTGCGTGCGCACCAGCTCGACCAGGCCGGACTCGACGTTGGGCACGGGCCAGAACACGGACCTGCCCACGAGGCCGGCCTGGCGCACGTCGGCGTACCAGCGGGCCTTCGCCGAGGGCACGCCGTAGACCCGGGAGCCGGGCGCGGCAGCCAGGCGCTGAGCCACCTCGAGCTGGACCATCACCAGCGCGCGCTGGATCGTGGGGAACGTGGCCAGCAGGTGCAGCAGCACCGGCACGCTGACGTTGTAGGGCAGGTTGGCCACCAGCGCGGTCGGGGCCGCGGGCAGCTCAGTGACGCGCAGGGCATCGGCGCCCAGGACGTTGAGCCGGTCGACCAGTCCGGGCGCCCGATCGGCCACGGTGTCGGGCAGCTGCCCGGCCAGGACGGGGTCGATCTCGACCGCGAGCACGTGGCCCACCGACTCGAGCAGGGCCAGGGTCAGCGACCCCAGCCCGGGACCGACCTCGAGCACGGTGTCGTCGGCGCCGACACCGGCCAGCCGCACGATCCGGCGCACCGTGTTGGCGTCGATGACGAAGTTCTGGCCGAGGGTCTTCGTCGGGCGCAGGCCCAGGTGCGCGGCCAGCGCCCGGATGTCGGCCGGACCGAGCAGGGCGGCCCGATCGGTCACCCGAACGCCCCGAACGCCCGGATCGTGTTGGCGTGCAAGTCGTCGCACAGCTGGTCGAGGTCGGCGCCGCGCAGGTGCGCCAGGTGCCGCACGGTCAGTGGGACCAGGTAGCTGGCGTTGATCTTGCCTCGGTACGGGGTCGGGGTCAGGAAGGGCGCATCGGTCTCGACCAGGATCCGGTCGCGCGGCACCACGGCTGCCGCCGCGTGCAGGTCGGCGGCGTTCTTGAACGTGACCGTTCCCGCGAACGACACGTACCAGCCGTGCTCGGCGGCGATCCGCGCCATCGCGGCGTCCCCGGAGAAGCAGTGGAAGATCACGACCTCGGGCAGGCCAGCCCCGGCCAGCTCATCGCGCAGGATCCCGATGACGGCCTCGTGGGAGTCGCGGTCGTGGATGACCAGCGCCAGGCCCAGCCGTCGGGCCAGGTCGATGTGGGCCCGGAACGACCGCTCCTGGATCGCGTGTGCATCCGGCTCGCGGGTCCGGAAGAAGTCCATCCCGGTCTCGCCGATGCCGCGCACCCGATCCGACCCGGCGGCCAGGCGCTGCACCTCGGCCAGCGCTTCGTCGAGCTCGCCGACCGCCGCCAGCCGGGGCGCCTCGTTGGGGTGGATGCCGATCGCGGCCAGGATCCGCGGGTGCTCCTGGGCAATCGCCACCGCGGCGGCGATGTCGCGGATCGAGCAGCCGACGTGGACGATGCCGGTCACGTTCACGTCGGCGGCGGCGCTCAATGCCTGCGCAGGGGTCAGCTCGGGCTCGTCCGGCCCGCGCATGTCGATGTGGCAGTGCGAGTCGATGACCGGCCGGGGCAGCGGTGCCGGCGCCGGTGGGCGCTGGGGGATCCGAGAAGTCTCAGCCACCGACCGCGCCCTCCTCGGGCAGCCGCGGGAACAGCGCCGCACCCTTGGTGACGCGCACGCCCGCAGGCAGCTGACCCCAGCGGCTGACCTCCTCGATCCGCTGCTCGCCGATCGGACCCAGGCCCTCCTCGGCGCCGATCGCCGCCCACATCGTGGCCATCGCCCGCGGCATCACCGAGTTGTGCAGGACCGCGATCGCGCGCAGCGCCTCACAGGTCGTGTAGAGCACGGTCGCCAGCCGCTCCTGGGCCATCGGGTCCTGGGTCCGTTTGGCCAGCACCCACGGCTCCTGCTCGGTGACGTAGAGGTTGACCGCGTCGACGAAGGACTTCACCGCACCGATCCCGGTCGTGAAGTCCAGGCGCGCGTACCCGTCGTCGGCGTCCTGCACTGCGCGCAGCAGGTCATCGGCCAGCGCCAGGTCCGCGTTCGCCCGGGCGCCCGGGGTGGGCAGGACCCCCCCGAAGTACTTGCCGACCATCGCCGTGGCCCGCGAGGCCAGGTTGCCCAGGCCGTTGGCCAGCTCGGAGGTGTAGCGCGCGCTCATGTCCTCCCAGGAGAACGAGCCGTCCTGGCCGAACTGGATCGCGCGCAGGAAGTAGTAGCGGAAGGCATCCACCCCGAAGTGGTCGATGATCTGCTCGGGGGCGATCCCGGTCAGCTTGGTCTTGCTCATCTTCTCCCCGCCGACCAGCAGCCAGCCGTGCGCGTACACCTGGCGGGGCAGCGGCAGCCCCGCGGCCATCAGCATCGCCGGCCAGATCACCGCGTGGAAGCGCAGGATGTCCTTGCCGACGAGGTGGATGTCCGCGGGCCAGGTGTGGGCGAACTGCGCTGCCCCGGGCTTGGGGGGCGCGTCACCCAGGCCGACCGCGGTGGCGTAGTTCAGCAGCGCGTCGAACCAGACGTAGACCACCTGCGAGGGGTCCCAGGGCACCGGGATGCCCCAGTCGAAGCTGGACCGCGAGATCGACAGGTCCGCCAACCCGGAGCGGATGAACGAGGTGACCTCGTTGTACGCCGACTGCGGGGCAACGGCGTGCGGCCGCTCGGCGTAGTGCTTGAGCAGGGCGTCGCCGAACTCCGAGAGGCGGAAGAACCAGTTGGTCTCCGAGATGGTCTCGACCGGGCGACCGTGCACCGGGCACAGCTGCTGCCCGGCGTACTCGTCGGCGCCGGGCACGAGGTCCCCGGGAAGCTTGAACTCCTCGCAGCCCACGCAGTACGGGCCCTCGTAGTCCCCGGAGTAGATGTGCCCGGAGTCCTTGAGCCGGGTCAGGAACGCCTGCACCCGCGTCTCATGGCGCGCCTCGGTGGTGCGGATGAAGTCGTCGTTGGCCACGTCGAGGGTCTCGAGCACGGGCTTCCAGTGCTCGGCGACCAGCCGGTCGGCCCACTGCTGCGGGGTGACGCCGGCGGCCTCGGCGGTGCGCAGCACCTTCTCACCGTGCTCGTCGGTCCCGGTCAGGAACCAGACCTTCTCGCCGCGCTGGCGGTGCCAGCGGCAGATCGTGTCCGCGGCCACGGTCGTGTAGGCATGACCGATGTGCGGGGCATCGTTGACGTAGTAGATGGGCGTGGTCACGTAGAAGGCCTTGCCGGTCGGGCTCATGGGCGAATCCTAGTTGGCGCCGGTCGCGACCCCGGCGTGTGCGCGTACGGCACGATGGGGCCATGCCCGCGTCCCAGTCCGCCGATGCGCCGCGCACCACGCCCGGGTCCGGGACCCTGGTGCTGGCCGGCGGTCCGCTGGGCAACCCCGCCGATGCCTCGCCCCGGCTGGCCGAGCTGCTCGTGGCCGCCGACCTGGTGGCCGCTGAGGACACCCGTCGGTTGCGTCGACTGCTGGGCGACCTGGGGGTGATCCGGACCGGCCCGGTGGTGTCGTTCTACGAGGAGGTGGAGCGCCAGCGGCTGCCCCGGCTGCTCGACGTGCTGGGCGCCGGTGGGACGGTGGCGGTCATCACCGATGCTGGGATGCCCTCGGTCAGCGACCCGGGCTTCCGGGCCGCCCGGGCCGCCCTGGATGCCGGGCATCGGGTCACCGCACTGCCGGGGCCGAGCGCGGTGACCACGGCCCTGGCCGTCTCCGGGCTCCCGTGCGACCGATTCTGCTTCGAGGGCTTCGTGCCCCGGCGGCCCGCCGAGCGCCGGGCCCGGCTGGCCGAGCTGGCCGACGAGCCACGCACCCTCGTGCTCTTCGAGTCCCCGCACCGGTTGGCCGCGACGTTGGCCGACCTCGCCGACGCGTTCGGGGCGCAGCGCCCGGCCGCCGTATGTCGGGAGCTGTCCAAGACCTACGAGGAGGTCGTGCGCGACACGCTCGGTGCGCTGGCCGCGTGGGCCGCCGACGGGGTGCGCGGGGAAATCACGGTGGTCGTCGCCGGTGCCCCGCCCGCTGCGGCCGGCACTGTCGACAGCGCGGGCCTGGCCGCCCGGGTCGCCGCACTCCGGGCGCAGGGCGTGGCCCGCAAGGAGGCGATGAGCCTGGTCGCGCAGAGCACGGGCACGCCCAAGCGCGCAGTGTTCGACGCCGTGGTGGCACACAAGTCCGCGCCGAGCTGAGCTCAGACCCAGGTCGGCAGCCACATGCGCCAGCGCCACTGGTCGTAGGGCAGCGACTGCCCGGTCCAGATGGGCAGGAAGAACCAGGTGGCGATCAGGACCACCAGCAGGAACACTGCGACACCGATCAGCCCCCACTGCCGGCGCGCGGGGCTGGCGTCCGGGCCGCCGGCCAGGCTCGCCATGGACATGGCCAGCATCCCGGCCAGGAACGGCACCTGCACCACGGCGTAGAACGTGAAGATGGTGCGGTCGTGGAACACCAGCCACGGCAGCCAGCCGGCCGACCAGGCCACCAGCAGGGCAGCGCTGCGCCAGTCCCGGCCCGCGACCGCCCGCCAGGCATTGTGAACCAGTGCGAGCAGGCCCGCCCACCAGATGATCGGATTGCCCAGGGCCAGCACCTCCTCGGAGCACCGATCCGCGCCACAGGTGCCCGCTGGGGACTCGTAGTGGAACGAGGTCGGCCGGGACATCACCGGCCAGGACCACGCGCTGGAGCGGTAGGAATGCGGGGAGTCCAGGCCGACGTGGAACATCCACGCCGCGCGGTGGTACTCGGCCAGCGAGCGCAGCGCGTCGGGCACGAACGGGAGCCCCGGGTGGGTGGCTGCCCAGTCCCGGTTGTAGCCACCCTCGCTCAGCAGCCAGCCCGACCAGGTGGCCACGTAGGTGAGCAGCCCGACCCCGACGATGCTTGCGAACGCGGGCAGCGCGTCGCGGCGCAGCATGCCGCGGATCGGGTGCCGGGCACCGAGCTCACGGCGCAATGCCACGTCCCAGAGCACCGTCAGCACACCGAAGAACGCCACGAACCACAGACCGCTCCACTTCACCCCGCAGGCCAGGCCCAGGGCCACCCCGGCCGCGAGCCGCCAGGGGCGCAGACCGAATCCCGGTCCGTGGATCACCGGGTTGTCCGCCCAGAGGGTGGCCCAGGCGTCCGCCCGGCGCCGCACCGCATCGCGATCGAGCAGCAGCAGCCCGAAGGCGGCGAGCACGAAGAACATCAGGGAGATGTCCAGCAGCGCGGTCCGGCTCATCACCAGGTGCAGGCCGTCGAGGGCGACCAGCAGCCCGGCGATCGTACCCACGGTGTCCGAGCGGGTGAGCCGGCGCAGGATCCGGGCGGTCATCAGCACACTGAGCGTGCCCAGCACGGCTACCCCGAACCGCCACCCGAACGGCGCCATGCCGAAGGCCCACTCGCCGGTGGCGATCACCCACTTGCCCAACGGCGGGTGGACCACGAACGCCGGTGTGTCCTTGAAGATGTCGAGCTGGTCCCAGGGCGCATCGCGGGCCAGGATCAGGTCGTTGGCACCGTCGATCGCCTCTCGTTCGTAACCGAACCGCAGCAGCGCCAGGGCGTCCTTGATGTAGTACGTCTCGTCGAAGATGATCGCGTCGGGGCGCCCGAGGTGCACGAAGCGCAGCACCCCGGCCAGGACGGTCACCAGCAGCGGACCGATCCAGCCGCGCAGCCCGTGCGACATGGGCCGATGCAGGGAGCGCGTCGCGCGGGTCGCGGCCGGCGAGGTCGCCGAGGGCGGGACCACGGGCGGATCCAGCACGACGGACTCAGCAGGCACGGCGCAATGCTAGGTGCACGTGGCGCCTACGCGGACGGTGCCGCCTTCTTCGCGGCCGGGTTCCCCGTGGGGGGCGCCTTCTTCGCGGGGGTCCGCTTGCTCGGTGCCTTCTTCGCAGTCACCTTCTTCGCGGCAGGGGTTCGCCTCACCGGTGCAGGCTTGGATTGCCGGGCCGACGCCGCAGCCGTGGCAGGAGCCGGTTCGTCCAGCGGCGTGCCCGAGTGCACTCCCACCACGGTGTGCGCGCTCGGGTCCGCGATGGCCAGGACCTGGTCGAATCCGGCGACCAGGTGGCTGATGAACGCATCGGAGTCGGGGATGGCGCGGGTGTCGATGTTGACGCCGATGTAGGCCGTGCCGTTGTAGGTCATCAGGGCGATGTTCGCCGCCGCCCCGGCCTTGGGGGCGAACGGGATGATCGCCTCGACCGCCGCACCGGCGGTGAACAGGCCGATCGGCGGACCGGGAACGTTGGTGACGGCCAGATCGCAGCCCTTCATCATCCCGGCGGACACCGACGTCGCCGCACTCTGCGGCAGCGCAGTGAGCAGCCGGTAGACCGTGTCGCTGACGACCAGCGCCGGCTCACTGCGGGCCTGCTGGAGGATCGGGGCCAACCTCTTGATCCGGGTCTGCGCGTCGCCGCTGTCGATGGGCATCGGGAAACGCGCGGGCACCCACGCGTTGCCGGGCGAGGAACTGCCCGCGGAGCGCATGTTGACCGGCATGTTGACCCGCAGGTAGTCGGCGGGGGCGTTGTGGGCCTCGTGATAGGCGGCCACGCCACCGGCCACGGCCGCGAGATAGGTGTCGTTGAAGGTGGCGCCCACCTGCTTGGCGGCCGCCTTCAGCGGGCGGAAGGGGACCTGCAGGACGGCGATCCGCACGCTCAGCGAACGCCCGTGCATCAGTGGGCTCAGCGGCTCGTTGGCCGGGGCCAGCAGCCGCGCGGCCGACTGCGCGAACTCCGCAGATGCCACGGCGGTCTCGCCCGGGTCGGCCAGGGCACGACTGGCCAGGCCCACGAGCCCCTCGACCAGCGCGCCGCCCTGACGCCGCACAGCACTCGTGGTGAACCGCACGCCGTTGACCACCCGCCCGGGCAGGCCCAGCACGTCGCCGGCCGGGGCCTGGGGCAGGTCCCCGGCGGTCGCCGCCACGGTCCGGGTGAGGTCGAACAGGCTGGCTGCCATGGCCATGCCGCCCACGCCGTCGGTGATGGCGTGGTGGAGCTTGATGATGACCGCGGCGCGCGGGCCGTCCCAGCCCTGCACGAGCGCCATCTGCCACAGCGGCCGGTCCCGGTCGAAGTCCTGTTCGGCCATCTGCTCGGCGATGCGCATCAGCGGACGGTCGGTGCCGTCGGCCGGCACGTGGAAGCGCTTGAGGTGGAAGGCGATGTCGAAGTTCGGGTCGAACTCCCAGCGCGGCGGGATCAGGGAGACCGGATTGCCGATGACCCGCTGACGCAGCTTGGGGACCGCGATCGTCATCCGCGTGACCCGGTCGATGAGCACGTCGAGCTGTGGCGCCTCGTCGAGCACCGTCATCGCCACGATCACCGAACGCAGCAGCGGGTCCGCCTCGACACCCCACATCACCGCGTCGAATGCGCCCATCCGATCGAGCCTGTCGTCGGTCACGTCCGCTCCTGTCTGGTGCGCTGCAGATGCCCGAACGCTACCTGCGGGGCGTCGATGATGGGCGCTGAATGTGCCCGCCTGCTGGGGCGGGAGCCACAGCGCTGGTCGGGGCCGCACAAGGTCGGCCAGGGAGCGCGGATCCGTCCTCGCCCCCTCTCCCGGATGACGGGCGGTGGCCCGACTACAGGAGGGGGAGCCTGCTGCTGAGCGCTCTGCGTAGACTCAGAGCGAAGGTGGCTGTCAAGTGGTCATCGTCGCGATACATGATCATCCCGTCACGCACGACATCGCACCTGGACGTGGCGCAAACAGGGGTCCGCATCCTGACCACTTTGACCCCGGCGCGCCGTGCGGCAGTCAATTGGTGCGAGTCCACCGGGGTGGCCACCGCGCGCGAGAACCGGCAGGCGTTCGACCCCCTGTGCTCAATGCAGTCAGGAACGTTGCCCACATTCGGAGCGATCGTGTCGCGCAGGAGTACGACCCGGGTTCCCGGCGATCGCAGTCGGCCCAAGTCTCGGCCCAGCGCGCGCCCGAGCGCGGCTCGAGAAGCCTCGACGCTGCGGACTCGCCCGGAGCGGAATTGCTGGTAGTAGTCGGCGCGGCTGGCCACCACCACCAACTGGGGTCGCAGCGCCTTCACCTGACGCAGGGCGTCGGCACGCCAGGACTCGCACTCTCTGTATCGACGTTTCAGTGCTTTATTGAACACGACCACGTCGCCGACCGGGCAAGCCACCTTTGTCAAGGTGATCAGACGCCACCCCTCAGCCCGCGCTAGCGCGGCCAGCGGGGGAAACCACTGCGCTGCGTGCGAATCTCCGTAGAGCACCACCGTCTGCTTGCCTCGGGCCGCCCCGAAGGTGCAATCCTTACCCCTGTTCACCGCAACGCCCGCACGGCCGATGTGGCAACCATGCCGGTAATTGTCCCCGACGTCGCGACGCGCCTGTTCGGGAGTCATGGCAGACACTGCGCGTGCAGAACGGGTCCCACCGATGATGGAGGAGTCCTGAATGGCCTGGGTAGCTGCCGGTGGGCCAGTCATAAGCCCGCCTGCGAGCAGACACACTGACATCAGGGGCCAAACGCGCATATTTCTCACCTCGGGGCAGAGGGTACCGGATGCCGCCGCCGTGGTGTCAAGGTCCGTCCGAAGAGCCCGGGTTAGGATCGGGTCAGGATGGCCGTTGGCCGCCAGCTGCGGGCCTTTCGGGCATCCCGCCCGCCGGATCAGTCCGGTATTCGTACGGATCAGTCCGGTGCCTCTGCCGCCAAAGACATGCCCCTGCGGGTCAGCCGTACCAGGGCCAGTGGGGCCTTACCCTCCCGGGGCAGAGCGATCAATCCCCCTACGTCATCGGCTCTCGCCCGGAGCCCCCGCAGGACGCGGATGTGAGGCAGTCGCAACGAGTACACAGCACGATGGCCGTCTCCCTGCAACGTAGCCGGGAGGCGGGCCCCCGCGTACGTCAACTCAACGGGACGCGCAACGGGCCCGTCGACATGCAGGGACTTGACCGGGATCAGCACCTTACTCACGCGTGGGCCAGATTCGATGCGGGTGGCCTCCCACTTGGCGGCCTTGTTCTCCCACACAGGCCGCCCCGCCTCACCGGTAGACACCCGCAGCCGTCCGGATCGAGCCCGGGCGACCCTGACCTGGCCCTCGTCGATCAGCGCGTCGCGTCTTGGCGCGCCACCCAGGACCCAAGGGCGGAAGGTCCGCCCGAAAACCTCCAAGTTGACCCACAGTTCATACTTGCCGTCCGCCATGGCCCGCCCGGCCCTGGCGGCCCGCGGGTCCACATGGGCGATGAGCCGCAACCAGCGCGAGCTACGCCCTCCGGCGAGGACCGCCTCTGCGGGTTCCAACACGGTGGGAATGGGCCAGTCCTCGCCGGTCGCGAGATCTCTCAGGACCACCAGCCCGTTGGCAGCGGCTAGCTCCTGAGCGATCGACGTCGTCAGGCCAAGCGCGTCCGGGACTTCGCCCTGGTCGGATGCGCACCACTCGATGAGGTCGCCCGATGTCTGTCCCCTGGTGGCGTCAGCTGGCTCCCACTCGGTCATCGGCTGCGCATCGACATCGTGGAAGGTGAGATCGATCCCCACCTCGAGGACCCCCTTGCGCCAGCGAGTCGAAGTGACCTGGGCAGCCGCCCGCAACCGGGACTGTGTCTTCGCGATCGCGACAAGGCTCGCCGTGTCACGGGCTCGGACCAGGTAGGACTGCAGTCGGCTTACTGGCTGCAGGGAATCTCGAAGCCGGTCCGGAAACCTGACATCGACCTCGGCGAGCGTGTCAACAAGCTCGGACTGGAAACTGGCTGACCACTGCGCGAACATCGTCGAGCTGACGTAGTAGAGATCCTTGAAGGTCCACCAGCGCATGAGGATGGAGTCCCGGTCCGGGCCCTCCGGCCACTCCTCATCGATCAGGTCCAACAAGCCTTGCAACGCCCCGAAGTACGTCTCCAAACTGCCGAATCCCGACGAGTTGGACCCTTCGACAGGCTTGATCCAGACGTAGACGACTTTGGAGGACAGCAGGCAGATCCGTTGAGCCCTGTGAAAGGCCCGCACATTGAGGTGATGGTCCTCCAGACGGGTCTTGCCCTCCGGGAAGTGCAGGTCGTGCTCCACCAGGAACGAGCGTCGATACATCTTGTGCGGGGTGGCCACCAGGAAGAGATTGTCGCGCGCAACGGAGGCCTGCTGGAGGTCGGCTCGGAACAGACCGAGCCCGGGACTGACGCCCCCCGGTCGGGACTCCTTGCCCACACATATGTCAGCCTTGTTGTCGCGAGCGTACTCGTACCATTCCTGCAGGCTGTTGGGGGGCAGGGCGTCGTCGTGGTCCATGTAAACCACGTATTGCCCCCTCGCCAGATCCGTTCCGACGTTGCGTGGCCGGCCTGGCCAACCTGAGTTCGGGATCCGGGTCACCGACACGTGCGGGCGGGTGCTGGCAAAGGCCCGAAGAATGTCTGGAGTGTTATCCGTCGACCCGTCGTCGACAAGGATCACCTCGAACTCGAACGCACCCTGCGAATCGAGCGACTCAAGGGCTGGTCGGAGGCGAGCACCGGGGTTGAACACGGGTACAACGACGCTGACTGCGAGCACAGGCCCATCATGCCTGACGAAGCCGACCCGTCGGGGCTGCGCGCAAGCACCAGGGTGCCGGACTCCCAGCGCGAGGACCCATCCTGAACCTCAGGGCAGCCGCTCCTCCAGCGCCCGCAGATAGGTCGGTCCAAGTTCCCTCACGTAGGTAGCCGACAGGTGGTCGGCATCGCGCCAGCGCAGGACATCCCCGACCACGGCTGGGCAGAGGTCCGACTCGCAGATCGAGTCGTTGAGGTCCAGGACCTCGAGGCCCAAGCCGGCCGCACGCAGGACGGACTCCTCCCAGGACGGGCCGACGCTGCCCTCGGGGCGGGGGAAATCGCAGATGGAAGGGCCTTCGAGGTGATCGGCGACGCATACGGCTGGTGAACCCTCGGGGGGCAGCGGCGTGTCCCGCACGGGTACCACGACCATGCCCAGTCGCTGCAGGGCCCGGACGGTCTCGACGTAACCCTCGCGAAGCGCGACCGAGCTCCGCTTGCTCCCCATCGGGCGACCTTCGTCGTCGGTAACCAAGTAGTCATTTCGTCCGGCTAGCAGGACGATTGTGCCTGCGGGCAGTTGAGCGATTCGCAGCATCGCATCCTGAGTCCACGCGGTGCACTCCGTGTACGCGCGATCGAGTTTGCCCGCCCACAACTCCACGCCGTACGGCACGCACGCGGACTTGCCGAAGACCACCACCTCCCGGCCCAGCGCCAAGGAGGCGTGTTCCGCGGCCGGGAACCACTGGGTCGAATGAGAGTCACCGAGCATGACGACCTTCTCGGCGGCGCCCACCTCCGCGTATCGGCAGTCGAGGTTCGCCACGACGTCATATCCCGATTGGCAGCCGTCGGCGTGGGCCTGTGTCAGGTCGTCGGCAGCGAAGACGGGGTTCGGTCGGATCGAGGAGTCGTTGGTCTGTGCACTGCGGCCGAGCAGCCAGCCGGCCAGGACTCCCAAGGCGATGAGCCCTGCACCAACCATGAGGCTGTTGCGCGCGTGCCTGGACAGCCACCGGCTGTGCCTCACCGGGCTCTCCACGTAGCGGTAGGAGGACTCGGCGGCTGCCAAGCTGGTCACCACCACCACAGTCATCAGCACGCCATTGAGTGGGCCGAAAATGTGCGCGGACAGAATGATGAACGGCCAATGCCACAGGTACCACGAGTAACTCAGGCGCCCTATCTCGACCAGCGGCCGCCAGGCCAACAGCCGGCCTACCGACCCCCGGTGGTCGAAGCCTGAGCCGCTGAGGATCATCGCTGCGGTGCCCAGCACGGGCAGCAGTGCCGCAGTGCCGGGAAATGGGACATCATCATCGATGAGAACTGCCCCGGCCAACACGGCGGAAAGGCCCGCATAGCCCATGATCAGGGCCACATGTGGGAGCAATCGCACTCCGCTCACCAGGACGATGGCAACCAGCCCGCCAATGGCCAGTTCCCACGCACGGCCGAACGTGCTGAAGTGTGCGCCCACGGGGCTCAACGAGGTCAGGCGAAGCGACCACAGGAACGACAGCACGGCGACCGCCCCCAGCAGCAGGGCTGCAACACGGAAGGACCGCGGGGTGCGCCAGCCGCGACGGCTCATTCTGAGGACGAGCACGGCAAGGATGGGGGGCCAGAAGAGGTAGAACTGCTCCTCCACGCTCAGAGACCAGAAGTGCAGAACTGGGGAGTCCACAACGTCCATGGCGAAGTAGTCCGTCCCCTGCGCAGCGAACCACCAGTTGGCCGCGAAAGCGGCCGCAGCCACTATGTCCTGCCCCGTCTGGACCTGGCCGACCGGGTCCACCACCAACCAGGACACCAGTGCCACGACAACCAGGGTCAGAGTCGAGGCCGGAAACAGCCGGCGCGCTCGTCGGGCCCAGAAGTCGGGCAGGAACACCCGGCCTTCGCGGATCACCTCGGCCAACAGCAGCCTGGTGATCAGGAATCCAGACAGCACGAAGAATACGTCAACACCGATGAAGCCGCCCGGCAGTCCGGTAAACCCTGCATGGTAGAGCACCACGAGCAGCACGGCGATGGCGCGCATGCCTTCGATGTCCGGACGGAAGTCACTGCGTCTCACCCCGTGCAACGGGAGTTCCGCAGTCGGGTCCATTCCCGCGACCGGCCCCACTATCGCGTCCCGAGTCATCGAAGCGTTGGTCTCCCATCTCGGCCCGGGGAACGCACGCCCTGCATCTCCCGATTGGGTACTGAGGGGATCCGTCGCTCACCACCGGCGAGCTCATCCCAAGCCGTCACGACACACCCGGACGATCGTCAGACCCCCCGGGAACAGCCGGGAGGCTCTGACGATTGTGGAGCTGAGGGGACTCGAACCCCTGACCCCCTCGATGCGAACGAGGTGCGCTACCAGCTGCGCTACAGCCCCATGAACACCCTTAGGTTACCCACCCGCCGTGCCTGAGCCAAACGACTGAGGCCGACGCGCTCTACTCGTTGACCGCGCGCGGGCGGAACGCGGGGATGGTGGCATCCTGAGCCGACCACGCCGCCGACTGCTCCTCGAGATACGCCTCGTCGCGCGAGCGGGCCTCAGCCGCCGCCTGCTCGGCCTGGGCCCGGGCGATCGCCTCGGCCTTGGCCGCGGCCATCCGCTCGGCGTGCGCCTTCTGCTGCTGCGCGCGCTCGAGCATGGCCGCTGCGGTCCATGCGCCGGGTGTGGCGGTGTCGATGACGCGGGGGAACTCGGCCGCCCGGGGAGCGGTGACGTAGGTCGGCAGGGTGTTGGGGCGGGCCTCCCAGGTGGCGCCCACCCGCATCGCCTCGGTGCGGACCTGCGCGTGCGTGCGCACCGGCGCACTGGCCGCGGCCCGGGTCCCGCGCGCCGCACGAGCACGCTGAGCAACCCGGACCTGGTGGCGAGCAGCACCGAGGAACGCCACGATCAGCGCGGCCGGCGCGGCCAGGGCCACCGGGAGCAGGACGCCACCCACGACCAGGCCCGCCACGACCAGCAGCCCGGCGGTCAGAATGCCCAGGACCACCCGCCGACGCACCGCGGCACTGGTCGAACCGGCACGCGCACCGGCACCCTGGACCAGGTTCGACACCCGGGCGGTGGCCGCCGCACGCTCAGGACGGGTGACCCGGGTGACCTGGGACTCGACGGGAGGCCGCGCCGCCCCAGCGCTGCGCTGGTCGACTCCCTCGGGTCGGGGCAACGGGATGCCGAGCAGGGAGTCGCGCTGGGCCAGCACATTCAGGCTGCGGGTGAACCGGTCCACGGAGCGCTGCGAATCGAGGTGGTCATGGCGGCGCAACCATGCTGGGACCAGGATCACGGCCCAGACGGCGATGATTCCCACGTAGATCAGACCCGTCACGAAGCGGAATCTACTTCAGGGCGGGGGTGCAGCCGGGGGATATCCGGTGCGCCGCGATTCGTGTCGCGCGACGAGCGCCTCGGCCAGGGAGTGCGGGGCCTCGTCCGCGTTCAGCGCGTACACCTCGTGATCGCGCCACTGGCCGTCGATGTGCAGGAACCTGGGCCGCATCCCCTCGGCCCGGAAACCCAGCTTCTCGACCACCCGGCGCGAGGCCGTGTTCTCCGGGCGGATCACGATCTCCAGACGATGCAGCGCAAGGACCGTGAAGCAGTGGTCGGCGGCCATCGCCACGGCCATCGGGGTCAGCCCGCGGCCGGCCGCCCGCGAGTCGATCCAGTAGCCGATGGAGGCTCCGCGCAGTGAGCCGAGCATGATTCCCGCGACGGTCACCTGGCCCACGAGACGTCCATCGAGGGTCATCGCCCAGGCCAGGGACCGCCCTGACCGCGCCTCCGCCCGGAAGCGGGCCACCATCTCCGGGTAGCTGGGCACCCGCTCCCCCGCATCGGGCGGCACCGTGGCCTCCCAGGGCCCCAGCCACGCGGCGTTGCGGGCGCGGACCTCCCGCCACGCACGGCCGTCGCGCCGCCGAAGCCCACGCAGCCGAAGCACGCCCGCGTCGGTCACCCGGGTCAGCACCGGCAACCCGGCGATCACAGCCATCACCCCCGCCCCAGCTCCATCACCGACACCGTGGCCCCGGCGGGGACCCGACCGGTGCCCTCGGGCAGCACGATCAGACTGTCCGCAGCGCTCAGTCCCAGCAGGCCCGGCTGGTCCAGCGGGCTGACCACGCGGGCCCCCGATGACCCGTGCAGGTGGCTGCGCAGGTACGTGCGCAGGCCCGGCGCCCCGGACACCGGATGGGTCAGCCGCGCGGGGATCAGCGGCCGGAACACCGAGGCGTGCCCGAGCATGCGCCTGATGACGGGCCGGACGAACACCTCGAAGGCCACGAAGGCGCTGGTGGGGTTGCCTGGCAGCGTGAAGATCGGAACCTGATCCGGGCCGAGGTAGCCGTGCCCCTGGGCCATCCCTGGGCTGAGCGCGACCCGGCTGTAGTCCACCGCACCCAGCCGGGAGAGCACCGTCTTCATGGTGTCGTAGGTGCCCGGGGTGATCCCACCGGTGGTGACGATCAGGTCAGCGCGCACCAGCTGGTCCTCGAGGGTGTCGAGCAGGGCGCGCTGTTCGTCGCGGACCGGCCCGGCGCGGTAGGCCATCGCACCGGCGTCCTGGGCGGCGGCGGTGAGCATGTATCCATTCGAGTCCGGGACGAGCCCGGGGGTCAGCGTCGAGCCGGGTTCGACCAGTTCGGTACCGGTGCTCATCACCACGACCCTCGGGCGCGGATGGACCGTGATCCGCGACTGTCCGACCGCCGCCAGCAGCGCCACCTCGCGCGCCCCGACCAGCACCCCGGCGGGCAGCACTTCGCGCCCGGCGGCCAGCTCCTGCCCGGCATGGCGGACGCCCTGTCCGGGTTCGGCGGCTCGGTGCACGCCGACGACAGCCGTACCCCCATCGGTGTCGGCCGTGGCAACCACGGCATCGGCACCCGGGGGCAGCGGCGCGCCCGAGCCGATCCGGATCGCGGTGCCGGCGGTGACCGCATGGCTGGCCCGGTATCCGGCCGGCACGTCATCGGTGACCACCAGCGACACAGGCGCGTGATCGTGCGCCCCGGCCACGTCTTCGGCCAGCACCGCGTAGCCGTCGTGCCCGGCTGCGTCGAAGGGCGGCAGCGGCCACGGGGCCAGGATCGGCGCGGCCAGCAGGCAGCCACGCGACTCCAGCAGCGAGACGTCCAGCGCCTCCAGCGGCTGGGCCCGGGCCAGGACCTCGGTGAGGTGCTCGTCGACTGTGCGCATCACCGACCCACTGCCTGGCCCGCCGGGCGCGGCTGGATCAGGTTCGTCATGGGCCGCACGATAACCGTCCGAGCCACAACTCGCCGAGCCACCCGGAGCGGGGTTCGTGGGGCATGATCGGGCCCGTGGCTGCGACCAAGGCCCAGGTGCGCGCCGAGATCCGGGCTCGGCGCGCCGCACGGCATGCCAGCGGCACCGGGGCGAGCGGCACCGAGGCTGCCGGCCGCCTCCTGGCCGCAGCCCGGTCCGCCGGCCTGCTCGACGTGGTCGTGGCCGGGATCCCCCCGTGCGTGGCCGCCTACATCCCCTCTGCCGGGGAGCCGGATGTCACGGCGATCGTCAGGTCGGTGCAGGCGGCCGGGGGGCGCGTGCTGCTGCCGATCCCGCACCCGGCCCGGGTGCTGGCCTGGGCGTTCGACGACGGGCGGTACGTGCGCGATCCCCGGCTGCCGGTGTCCAGCCCGGCCGGCGAGATCGTGGGCAGCGGTGCCGCGGGGCTCCTCGAGCAGGGCGTGCGCCTGGTTCTGGTGCCTGCCCTGGCCGTCGATCGGGCCGGGACCCGGTTGGGTCAGGGCGGCGGGTACTACGACACCCTGCTGACCCGGCTCGACCCGGGGATCCGGGCCGTGGCCGTGGTCGACGAGGCGGAGCTGCGCCCGGCCGGCTCGCTGCCGCGCGACGAGCACGACCAATGCGTGGGGTGGGCGCTGACCCCTTCCGGGCTGGTTGCCCTCGGCGTGTAGCCGAGTGATCAGGTCTTCGCCGGGGACTTGGCGCCGCTGGAGCTGGAACCGGAACCGGCTGCAGAGGTCGAACCACCCCCGGACGAGGTCGAGGAGGCTGTGGAGTCCCCCGAACCCGACGAGCCCTTTGCCGAGCCCTTGACCTCCGCCTTCGACCCAGAGGGGGCGGTGGCCGAGGACTTGCTGCGGCTGTCGGTCCGGTAGAACCCGCTGCCCTTGAACACGACGCCGACGTTGCCGAAGACTTTGCGCAGCCGGCCGTCCGGGCAGGCGGGGCAGTCGGTCAGGGAGGGCTCGTGGATGGACTGGACGACCTCCAGCGGGGCGCCGCACGCAGTGCACATGTACTCATAGGTCGGCATCGTCACACCCTCCTGGCGGGCTCGCAGGTCCGGGCACATTCTGGCACTCAACGCACCTGAGTGCTAATCACGGGCGGCCTGGCCCACTGCGGTGCGCCGACGCATGGGCGCTGCGGCCTGTGGACAACCACTGGTCGCCGTCTGCCCGCGCACCTACTGTCGGCAGCAGCCCGGGGGTTCGAACCGGGCACCGGACGGGCACGCGGGGACGGGCACGGACGGGACGAGCAGGCACCGGACGGGGGATCACGATGGGCAGCAGCAGTCGAGCCAGGTCGACCGATGCAGGGCGGTTCCTGCGCCGCCACCGCCGGCTCCTGGCCGGGGCGGCGGCCGGAACCTCGATCCTGGCCATGGGGGTGGCCCTGCAACCACCGGCGCCACCCACCCGCCCCGTCGTCGTCGCCGCCACGAACCTGGCCAGCGGGCAGGTGCTGGGTGCCGAGGACCTGACCGTGGCCCAGGTGCCTGCCGGGGTGCTGCCGACCGGAATCCATACCGACCCGCGGGAACTGACCGGCAGCGTTCTCGGCGCGCCGCTGGCCGAGGGCGAACCAGTCACGAGCCATCGGTTGGCCCCGGGGCCGCCCTGGTCAGTGCCCGCGGGCATGCTGCCGCTACCCGTGCGCTTCGCGGATGCGGCCGCCGGGCGGTTGCTCAGCGCGGGGCAGCGCATCGACATCCTGGCCGCTGCGGGGCCGGGCCTGGACGCGCCGGTCTCGTTCGCCGGGGCTGAGGTCGTGGCTCGGGATGTGCTGGTCCTGATGGTGAGTGCCGAGGACGTGAACTCCGGCGGGATCCTCTCAGGTGGGGGGCCCCAGGAGTCCTCGGTGCCCCTGGTCGTGCTGGCAGCCGACTCCTCGACCGGAGCCGCGATCGCCGGAGCCCAAGCTCGCGCGAGCCTCACGTTCCAGTTGCACACCCGACCCGGCTGAGACCGATGCCGGCTCCCGCGAGGCCCACCTACCCAGCCGGTGTGTCCGAATCCGACAGCGACAGCGCAGGTGCGTCCGCGGCGCCTGCCTGGGTCACCAGCAGATCGCGGATCTCGGTGAGCAGCACGACCTCCACGGCGGTCTGCTCGGCAACCTCCTCGGTCGGGGTGGTCATCCGCGCACGGGCCTTGTTCATGGGCACCACGAAGATGAAGTAGATCACCGCCATCGTGATGGCGAACGAGATCAGCACCGAGAACACCGCACCGAAGTCCACGAACGTGGCGGCATCGGCGGTGCACCCGCCGGCAGGGGTGCGCACGCAGAACCCGAACCCGGCGGTGTCGGTCCCGCCGAACGCGGCGATCACCGGGTTGATGATCTCGTCGGTGAACGACTTCACGACAGCCGTGAACGCAGCACCGACGACCACAGCGACCGCGAGGTCGATCACGTTGCCGCGCATCACGAAGTCCCGGAACCCCGCGATCACACCGTTCTTCTCAGCCATGGTCCACTCCCGCTCTCGAGATCGATTCCACGGGTCGCCCCGCGTTCGGCGCCCAAGAGTACCGGCACGGCCCGGTCAGCCGCCGTGGTGCGGGGGGCGCTGCGTCTGGTAATGCGCCAACCGGTCCGCATCGGAATCCGTGCGATCCCCCCACGCCTCGGGGCGGTCCTCGGCGGCTCGGGAGTCCAGCGCCTCACCCAGGTCCAGGGCACGTCGGCCTGGGGGCGAGGGTTGGCCTGGGGGCGAGGGTTGGTCCGCGTCGGCGGCCCCATCGGTGTCGGCGGTGGGCACCTGGGTCATTGCGGTTCGTCCTGATCCAACTGCGCCAGGAAGGCCTCCACCTGCGCGGCGATGTCCGTATCGTCGGGCACGGCAGCGCCGCCCGAACCGTGCCGAGCACGCTCGGCCATCAGCGCGTCGTACTGCGCCTCCAGCGTGGTCACGGCATCGAGGTTCTCCGGGTTGGTGGCGATCTGGATCGAGATGTCGGCATCCGACTCGTCGGCACTTGCCCGCAGACCGTCCAGCGGGATCGACAGACCGGCGGCCGGGCCCAGCGATTCCAGCAGGGCCAGCGCCCCGCGCGGGAACTCGGCCGAGGCCAGGTAGTGCGGGATGTGCGCGGCGAAGCCCATGGCCGGGCGGCTGGCCTCCCCGAGGCGGATCTCGAGCAGTGCCGTCAGGCTGCCGGGCACCTCCAGCGAGCCGACCCACGGTTGCGCGCCGGCGATCAGGCCCGGGTCGTTGGCGTGCACGGTGACGTTGATGGGTCGGGTGTGCGGAGCGGGCCAGGGGATCGCCTGCAGACCCACGACCTGGCGGACGCCCAGCGAGTGGCTGAGTTCCAGGATCCCGTCGGCCACCTTCTGCCAGGCGACGTCCGGCTCCGAGCCGTGCAGCAGCAGGAACTGCTCGCCATGGGCATCGACTATCCGGTCGACGACCAGCTCGGGCAGGTCGATGGATGCGTAGTGGTCGGTGGCGAACACCGTCCGCGGACGCCGACCCCGGTAGTCGAACAGGGCATCGATGTCGAACGTGGCCACCCGGTCGTTCTGGCAGGTGGCCAGGACGTGCTCGATGGCCAGGCGCGCCGCGGCCCCGGCATCCATGAACCCGGTCAGCCCATGGACGAGCACGGGCGCTCCCAGATCGGGGGCATCCGGTTCGATCTCATAGGAACCCGCAGTCACGGACTCTCCTCACATCTGGCCCCGATCGAGTGCCGGGGCTCGCTGGTGATCTCAACGAGGGTACTCCCGCGGGCATTCCCTGCCCGTCGTCCCGGCCGTCGTGCCGGCCGTCGGGCCGCCCGAGGTCGCGCCACCGGGCAGCCCTTGGTCTGACCCCGACCGCTCCCGGGGCCAACGGGGCAGCAGGTCAGCGGGAGGCGGCCCGCCGGTAGCGCGCGACCCCGAGCGGCACGAAGATCGCCAGGATCGCCAGGCACCACAGCACCGAGGCCAGCAGCGGGTTCTGCAACGGCCAGTAGTCCGGGGCGACGGTCCCGGCGGGCACGTTGCCGAACAGCTCGCGCACGGCAGCGGTCACTGAGCTGATCGGGTTCCACGCGGCGATGGGCGCCAGCCATGAGGGCATCGACTCCAGTGGGACGAACGCGTTGGACATGAACGTCAACGGGAACAGCCAGATCAGGCCTGCGGTCTGGGCGACCTCGACGCTGCGCACGCTCAGGCCGATCACGGCCCCGATCCACAGGAACGCGTAGGCGAACAGTGCCAGCAGCGCGAACGCGCCGAGCACGCGCAGCAGCGACGAGTCCGTGCGCCACCCGACCAGGAGGCCGGTCAGGGCCATGGCCGCGGTCGTGACGCCGGCGAAGGCCAGGTCGGCGAACGTGCGCCCAGCCAGCACGGCCGAACGGGACATGGGCAGCGAGCGGAACCGGTCGAACAGCCCGCGTGACAGGTCATCGGCCATCGCGATACAGGTGGTCGCACAGGTGAAGGCCACGGTCTGCACGAAGATCCCGCCCATCAGGAACTGCGTGTAGTCCCCGCCGCCGGGTACCTGGATCGCGCCCCCGAACACGAACGCGAAAAGCAGCACGAACATGACCGATTGGATGATCCCGAAGACGATCGAGTCGGGCTGGCGGCGCAAACGGGTGAGATTGCGCCCGGTGATGGTTGCGGTGTCGGACATGGACTGGGCCAGATCACTCATCGCTGACTCCCCTCGGCATCGACGGTGTGAGCACCGCTGGACCCATCCGAGCCGTCGTCGGCTTCGGCGTGCTGCCCGGTCAACTGCAGGAACACGTCGTCAAGGGTCGGGCGCCGGACGCCGATGTCCAGCACATGGACACCGTGCTCGTCGAAGGCCCGGACCGCGTCGAGCAGTGCGCGCGTTCCGCCGCTGACCGGCGCGACCAGCGTCCGCGCGTGCTCGTCGATGTCCACGGCCCCGGTGGCCAGCCCGGTGAGCACCGCACGGGCGGTGGCCACCTGGCCGGCACCCACGGTCACGGCCAACCGCTCACCACCCACGGTGGCCTTGAGCTCGTCGGACGTCCCCCGGGCGATCACCCGGCCGCGGTCCACCACGGCGATCGAGTCGGCGAGCTTGTCCGCCTCGTCGAGGTACTGAGTGGTCAGCAGCACGGTGGTGCCCTGGGCGACCAGGCCCTCGATGACGTCCCACAGCCCGATCCGGCTGCGCGGGTCCAGCCCGGTGGTCGGCTCGTCGAGGAAGATGATCGGCGGGCGAGCGACCAGCGCCCCGGCCAGGTCCAGGCGTCGGCGCATGCCCCCGGAATAGGTCTTGGCCGGCCGGTCCGCTGCGGCCACGAGGTCGAACTGCTCGAGCAGTTCGGTGGCACGCACGGACGCAGCCGGCGAGCCCAGGTGGTAGAGCCGGCCCACCATCTTCAGGTTCTCCCGACCGGTGAGGTACTCGTCGACGGCCGCGTACTGCCCGGACAGCCCGATCGAACGACGTACGCCCTGCGGGTCGGCGGCCACATCGATTCCGTTCACGGTCGCTGCGCCGGCATCGGGGGTCAGCAGGGTCGTGAGGATCCGCACGGCGGTCGTCTTCCCGGCGCCGTTGGGTCCCAGCAGGCCCAGTACGCTGCCCGGCGCGACCTCCAGGTCGACGCCATCGAGAGCGCGCACCTCCCCGGACCTGCTCGGGAACACCTTGACCAGCCCCTCGGCGGTGATCGCACTCATGGCCGCATCAAAGCGCACGGCACTGACATTCGCACGCGCGCCGAGGTCGGCCGAACCGCGTCCGGGACGACGAGCGAGGAGTCAGCATGAGCAACGACGCACACCGGTCGGACCCGACCGCGCACGATCGGCTGCGCGGCCTGATGGCCGGCGCCCTCACCGCGGTCCTCGTGGCCGGGACCGGGTCGCTGCCGGCGAGTCCGGCCGCTGCGGCCCCGCCGACCGAGCAGACCTGGGAGACCGGGGTCATCCGCTCGGTGGCCGACGGCGACACCGTGTCGGTCGATGTGACCAGCGCGCGGGATGTGGGGTTCATCGCCCCGACCAGCACCAGCAAGCGCAGCTACTGCGCGGAGCGCAGCGGCCCCGGCGGGGCGATGCCGATCGACGACGGCGACCTCGACGCCTGCCGGGTCCGTCTGGTCGGGATCCAGGCGCCTGAGAAGGCCCATGCCGCCGGGGGCTCGGCCCTCGAGCAGTGCCGCGCGTCCTCGGCCACCGCCGCCCTGGCTGCGGTCCTGCCCAAGGGCACGCCGGTCCAGCTGCGCTCGGTGTCCGTGCGCTCGGTCGACAACGACTACTCCGGGGGCCGGCTGATCCGCACCGTGTACTACCAGTCCGGTGGCCAGTGGGTGGACGCGGGCCGGGCCGTGCTGGCCGCCGGCCATGCGATGTGGTTCCCGTTCAGCACCTCCGATCCGGAGAAGGCCGAGCCGACGCACAACCTCGAGTATCGACGCCTGGTCGACACGGCGGCAGCCAAGGGGCTGGGCCTGTGGTCGGCCGCGTACTGCGGGACCTCGGCCCCGGCCTCACTGCGCACGTGGGTCGTCTCCGACCCGATCGGCGAGGACGCCAACAACGAGTATGTCGTCCTGCTCAACGAGGCGGGCAGCCCGCTGGACGTCAGCGGCTGGACGGTCCGCGACTCCTCTCTGCTCACCTACACCCTGCCCGCCCGCACTGTGATCGACGCCCGGGACTTCATCCGGGTCTTCAGCGGGCCGGGGGCCCCGCGGACCCCGACCGCGCGCGACTTCCACTTCGGCGGGCCCAGCCCGCTGTTCGCCAACGCAGCCTCGGCCGACGGGTACTTCATGGGCGACGGTGTCTACGTGCACGACACCCAGCCCGGGTACGCCTACGGCAACCTGCGCGCATCCTTCCGCTACCCGTGCGACCCCGCGGACTGCCGGGACCCGCTGCTGGGCAAGGTGGTCCTCGGCACGATCGAGTACGACCCACGCGGCAGCGACACCGCCGCAGCCGAGTACGTGGAGTTCCGCAACACGACCGACGGCGCGATCCGCCTCGGCGGCTACGCATTCACCCGACAGGGATCGCAGTACCCGTTCCCGGCCGGGACCCAGTTGCCGGCGCAGGGCACGATCCGCCTGTCCATGGGTGTGGGCACCGACACCGAGAGCACCCTGTACCTGGGGCGCACCGCCAGCCTGCTGGCCAACAGCGGCGACCAGCTCGCGCTGGTCAACCTCGACGGGGCTCCGGTCGACTGCCGCGCCTGGGGTTCGAAGGATTGCGCGGGGATGCCGGTCAGCGGTGAGCTGACCGCGCCGGTTGCCACCCCTAAGCCGACCTCCACCCCCAAGCCGACCCCCACACCGACCCCGACCCCCAAGCCGACCGCGACCCCCACTCCCACGCCAACCCCGACCCCGTCTCCGACCCCCAAGCCGACCCC
>JBAVKQ010000341.1:0-5898 GCA_049688395.1 Candidatus Nanopelagicales bacterium | reverse complement strand
GCGCCAGCCGGCCCCGGGGCGGGCTCGCCGTGCGCACGCACCAACTGCGCCCAGGAGCGGCGGGCCTCGACACCCGTGACGCGCTGCTCGAGGATCGCCGGGACGAGTGCCTCGAGGACCCGCTGCGTGCGCAGCACCCGCCAGCCCGCCCCGAACCGCTTGGCGGCAGCTGCCATCACCGGGTGGGCGTGTGCCGGGAAGTCCTGCGGGTCGTCGTCGGCACCGAGCAGCCGCGGCGCGAGGTCGAGTTCGACCTCGGCACCTGGACCCCAGGCCCGAATGAGCACCTGCCGCCCGACCGCGCCGTAGTGCACGGTGGCCGGCCCCTCGGGAGTCCGCGTGGTGCGCCACACCCCGTCCAGGCCGATCCGCATGGTCGGATCAGCGCCGCCACGGGACAGCGGACCGAGGGTTGACGCGAGGTTGATCGGCCAGCTCGGCGCCCACGTACGCTCCAGCACCCGGGTCATCGGTGCGCCGCCGAGGTGCATCGCACGGAAGGCCTCACCGGCGCATCCTCGCATCCTGTAGCCCAGGCGGCCGTGGACGTGATGAGATCAGCCTCCACAGCCGCAGCAGGGCCGGCCCCACGTCCCCGCGCATCGCGCACTCTGGGGCAGGCATCACAACGGCCCGGATCGACGCACTCCGGTGCCGACGGTCGGGCCGCGGTGCGTGTCTGTCGGAGCAGGCTTCAATCCTGGACCGCCTTGGTGATCGCGATGCATCGGGTGACCCAGGCGCGCTCCTGGGGGCTCAGGTCGCGTCCGGTCCGCTGGGCGTCCTGAACCGACCAGTTCGCGTTGAGGATCATCCGGACCACGACCCAGGCTCGGGCTCGATCCTCGTCGAGTCCGCCGTGTTCGACCAACGTCCGCAGGCGTTGTCGAATGCCGTGGCGAACGTCGCGGGCAAGCTCCTCGTACCGGTTCCACAGCATCGGCGCGACCTCGTAGTGGGGATCACCGGACATCGGCTTCGGGTCGATGGCCAGCCACGCCCCGCGATCGGGCCGCAGATCCAGCGGCGTCGCGAGAACGTTCTCGTAGTGCAGGTCGCCGTGGATGACCCGACCCACACTCGCCGGGTCGCTGGCCAGGTCTCGGCCCAAGGAACGTGCCTGATCGCGGTAGCGCGGCGGGATGGGGATTGCGCGGGGCTGGGCATCGAGGTCGTCGAGCCAGTTCGAGACGCAGGACGTGAGCGTGGCCAGTTGCGCAAGGGCCGGCTGGTGCAGTCTCGGGTAGAGACCCGCCACGATCTGGCATGCCTCGAGGTCCGACACGCCGGTCAGGTCACGTCGGTGGAGGCGCTCGAGCAGCACGGCGCGCCGGTGCGGGTCGGCACGCAGCAACCGCACCGCGCCGTTGCCGTGCCAGCGTTGCAGGACCAGGCCCTCGTGGAGCGACTCGCTGTTGCCGTCGAAGGTGAGCTTCAGGACCGCCCGCGTCCCGTCCGCGCTGATCACCGGAGCGACCAGCGAGCAGAACCCGTGCCACAGGTCCTCGCCCTCGCGTGTCAGGGACCACTCCTGGAGCATCCCGACGAACAGGCGCGGAAGGCGGTCCAGCCAGTGGCCCCAGTCCGGCCCGAGCTCGCGGCGCTCCTCGAGCCCGGCGGGCAGGCGGATCCTCATGGCTGTGATGTTGGCACGCACGTCACCCCACCGGTCTCTGAGCCGACCGCCTGCCGAGAACTCGTGCCCACCACAGCCCGGCCGGAACCCGCAGGCGCTGACATGCGTGCTGGCACACACATCAGCGCCTTTAGGCTGCGGCGGCGTTGGTGGCGCGGCGACGTTGGTGGGGTGTTCGCCGCCCGGGTTCAGGTGTCGAGTCCGGACTCGAAGGCGTCGGTGAGCGCGAGCCGTGCCGCGCTCGGGTCGCGGGCGGCGTGGACGGAGCACAGGATCGCGCCGGCGCTGATCCGTCGCCATCAGGTGTCTTCGACGGGCAGCACGACGGCGCAGCCGCGCACCGCGTCGCGCAGGGCAGGTGGACCGGCCAGCGTCGCGAAGTCCGGTGGATCGATCAGCGAGTCCGCCGCCGCCGATAGTCGCTGCAGCCAGGCCCGTGGATCCGCGCCGTCGGGGGGTCCCTGACCTGTCGCCTCGGTTTCGGTCATGGCAGGACGGGCCCTTCGCTGCCGAGCGACCCGGTCGTGCGTTGACTCACCGGCCACCCAAGCCCTGGTCCGACGACCGTGGATACGAAAGGATGTTTCGCGCGACACGTCTGGAGGGTGTGTCTGCAGAAGTGTAGTCTGATGTGCATGCAGAGCACGTCAGTCCGGGTCGACTCCGACACGCACAGCGCGCTAAAGCGAATCGCACGCGACGAACACTTCAGTGTCGGTGAGGCCGTGCGGTTGGCTGTGCGGCGCTACGACCAGTCCTCTATCGGGGCTCAGTTGGCCGCCGGGCCCCGCGAGGATGAGGTGGCGTGGCTCGATGCTGACCTCGGGTGACATCGTCGAGCTCGACCTCGGAGTAGCCACCGGCCGTGAGGCGGGCTTCCCGCGACCGGCCGTCGTCGTCACCGCACAGGGGGTGCTCGATCAGTCGCCCACGGTCGTCCAGGTCGTTCCGGTGACCTCGACCGTGCGTGGCTTCCGCAGCGAGGTCCACCTCGAGCCGGGGACGAACGGCTTGGCTCGGTCCTCGGCCGCGCAGTGTCAACATGTGCGCGCGGTTTCCACCAGCCGCATCGCCACCGTGTTCGGCAACGTGGGGCCCGTCGACCTGCTGCGGATCCGCGAGACCCTGGCCCTGCTGCTTGATCTTCCGTAGACCGCGCAGGGCGGGTAGAACCGAAGGCAGGGGCCGAGCTGGCGGGCGGGAGTGCTCCCCAGGCTCCCTCACCGAGCGTGGCCGAACGTGCGCCACGGCCAGCCAGGCGTACGCCGCGAAGCGCCGGGGTTCTGTGCCGCACCACACCCTTGAACCGCTATTCTCGTCCGACGGTCGGACGCTGAGGGGGTGCGGTGCGATCGTTGCCGAAGCGGATCACGTGGGCCGCCGCTCTCTGGTCACTGTCTGCCCTCGCCCTGACGGCCTGTTCTTCTCTGGGAAGTGCGACCACCACCCCGGCGGCCGATCAAGGGCTCCGGTTCACATGCTGCTCTTCTGAGGACATCACGCCCGTCCGCCATCCTGGCGAAACGATGACGGTGCACTGGATCACGAGCAGCAGCGACCCGGCCGGCACTGGTGAGGTGACCCCGGTTCGCCTCGAAGCGGGTCTGTCCGGCCCGTTCGGTTCTGTGGACGAGCTGAAGGCCGCAGATGGTCCGGCCACGATCGCAGCACCTGTGGTGATCGCCACGTCCGCGTCTGGTGGCTCGCCGGTCTCGCTGTCCGAATCCCTCAGGACGCACCGGCAGGCCTCTATGACCTGCGGACGGCGATCATCGGTTCCGGCTCCCAACTCTCCAGTGGCAGTGTGATCAGGGTCGAGGCGAAATGCCCGAATACGGCCAGCCCACCCGCTGCCCGCTACCGATCGTGCCCGTCTGGGAGGCGCTGCGTCTGCGCGGATACGCGACCGGCTAGCGCACCTGCGCGGGGGCCCGCCGCATTTGTGGGTCGTCGGTAGCGTGGTCGTTCTCGGCGGTCGGCGTGGTGAGCGCCGACGGCGAGGGTCACCCTGCGGCAGCCGCAGGTTCTTGCTCGTACAGTGGCGGGCCCATAGAGCGCGTGAGTGAATGAACTTGCGTTTCTGGGTTTTGGCGGTGGATTTGTGCTGTGGCGGTGGGTGCGGAGGTTCGGTCGGCTCTGAAGGGCAAGTTCGCGTCGCTGTTGCCGCATCTGGATGAGCGTTCCCGGCGTCTGGTGTTGGGTGCTGAGGCGCGCGCTCTTGGTCATGGTGGGATCAGGGCGGTGGCGGATGCGGCGGGGGTGTCGACGGTGACGGTCTCCAAGGGAGCTTCGGACCTTGATGCTGGGGATGCCCCGCTGGGTCGGGTCCGGCGCCCGGGCGGCGGGCGCAAATCGTTGGCGTCGGTGGATCAGGGGCTGGTCCCGGCGCTGCTGGGCTTGGTGGAACCCGATGAGCGCGGGGACCCGGAGTCGCCGTTGCGGTGGACGACGAAGTCGCTGCGCACGCTGGCCGCGGAGCTGACTCGCTCGGGGCATCCGGTGTCGACGTGGACGGTGTCCAACCTGCTCCACGAAGCGGGGTTCAGCCTTCAGGCCAACTCCAAGCAAGTCGCGGGTGCCGCCCACCCCGACCGGGACGCCCAGTTCCACTACCTCAACGAACAGGCCCGCACCCACATGCTCACCGGGTGCCCAGTGATCAGCGTGGACACGAAGAAGAAGGAACTGGTCGGCCAGTTCAAGAACGCCGGCCACCAGTGGCAGCCCACCGGCGAGCCCACCAGGGTCAACGTGCACGACTTCCTCGACCCCGTGCTGGGCAAGGCCAACCCCTACGGGTGTACGACGTGGCCGCGAACACGGGCTGGGTGTCGGTCGGGGATGACCACGACACCGCCGCGTTCGCGGTGGAGACGATCCGCCGGTGGTACCACCACGTCGGCAAAGCCACCTACCCGCAGGCTGATCGGTTGCTGATCTGCGCCGACGGCGGCGGGTCCAACGGCTACCGGCTACGCGCGTGGAAGACCGAACTGGCAGCCCTGGCCGAACAGACCGGACTGGCGATCACCGTGTCTCACCTACCACCTGGGACCAGCAAATGGAACAAGTTGGTGACCTGATCGGGGCAACCACCACCCGCACCGGCCTGACCGTGCACGCCGAACTGGACACCAACACCTACCCCACAGGCATCAGAATCACCGACCAACAGATGAACGAACTACCAATCAGCAGACACGACTTCCACCCCGAATGGAACTACGCCCTCCAGGCCACCCAGAGCCGATAACAGCGTGATATTCACTCAGGCGCCCATAGGTAGCTGACCAGTGACAGCGCTGCGCACCACGCGAGGGAGATGAGCACGGTTGGAGCGTCGGGTGAGCCGTTGAGCAGCCCGCGGACCCCTTCGATCATGGGTGTGAACGGTTGGTGCTCGGCGAACCAGCGCAGCCCCGCAGGATAGGACTCGGCCGGGACGAGGCGCTGCTCAGGAACATCACCACGATCAGCAGCAGTGGGGTGTTGTTCGCGGTCTCGACGCTGCGGGAGTCCAGGCCCAGGGCCAGGCAGAGCCCGATGACGGGCAACGAGATCGTCAGGGCGAGCGCGAACGCCGCGACCCACCCACCTGCGGCGCCGCCGGGTCGGTAGCCGAGCAGCACCGTGATCGCGCTGACCACGACCAGGACGAAGGCCGCTTGCACCATGCTGCCCGGAACCTCGCCGGCCAGCACCGCGGAGCGGGCGATCCCCATCGTGCGGAAGCGGGCCATGATGCCCTGGTCCGGTCCGCCGCGATCGAGATCGCGGTACCCAGGCCGACTCCGGTGATGGCGAACAGAAGGATGCCGGGCACCACGTACTCGAGGTAGGCCGCGCGGCCACCATCGGCGAGGTCTGGGCTCACACCTGCGCCGAGCGTCTCGCCGAAGACGAAGACGAAGAGCAGCAGGATCAGGACGGGCTGCGCGAGCAGCATGAGCGTCAGCGAGGGGTAGCGCTGGATGTGTCGGAGGTTGCGGCGCAGCATCGTGGCGGTATCGCGGGTGGGCAGGGCGAGGCTCATGGCAGTGCCTCCGTGGTCGTGGTGGCCGGTGCGGCGGGATGCCCGGTCAGGGCGAGGAAGACGTCGTCGAGGTCCGGGCGGTGCACCGTGATGTCGGTGACTGCGGACTCGTGGGGGGTCAGCCGATCCAGTGCGCCGCGCAGGGAGGCGACGCTGCCGTCGATCGGGATGGTCAGCGCGCGGTGCTCGGTGTCGGCCTGGCTGCCCAGGGCGCTGGCGGCAGCAGCCA
>JBAVKQ010000340.1:0-4937 GCA_049688395.1 Candidatus Nanopelagicales bacterium | reverse complement strand
ACGCACAGTGCCGCGGCCAGGGCGATCTCGGCGTCGGCTGCGGTCGCGGACCCCAGTCGCCCGCCACCGGCCCGCAGCAGCGCGGCGGCCACCTGCACGTCGGGCACCCCGAGGATCCCTGCGGTGTGGAAGGGGAGCAGCGGGCCGAGGTCGAGGTGGCTGGTCAGCGTCATGGCTGCCGCCCGTCGAGCAGATCGGAGAGGTCGACGATCAGGTCCGCCGGCGGCGCCCAGCTGAACACCCCGCACGCCAGGCCGGCCTGGGTCGGGGTGTCGGGCCCGGCCATCCCGCGCAGGAACAGGTACAGCACCCCGCCCAGGTGGGTGTGCGGGTCGTAGCCGGCCAGCCGCCAGCGCAGGTAGCGGTGCAGTGCTGCGCTGTAGAGCAGCGCCTGCAGCGGGTAGTGCGCGCCGATCATGGCCGCGGGCAGCACCTCGGGGCGGTAGCCCCAGGCCAGGCGTTCGATGCCCGGTGCGCTGGTGTCGCGCAGCAGGTTGGTCTTGTAGTCCACGACCAGGTACCGCTGGCCCGGCTCGGAGTCGGCACCGGCGGATACCCGCAGCACCGCGTCGATGCTGCCGGACAGATATCCGCGCAGCGTCGTCGTGCCCAGCCCGGGGACGGCGAGCCGGTCCGGGTAGCCCGCCAGCGGATCGTCGGCGGGCAGGTGCGCGCGCAGCAGCGCGGCCACGTCGGCCAGCGTGCGGGCTCCGACCGCACCCATCGGCAGCTCGAAGTCGAGCTCGGCCAACCGGTCGCCCGGCGCGATCCCGGCCAAGGTCCGTCCCGCTGCCAGCGGACCCAGCGGGGTGCGCAGCGCAGCCATGATCGCGGGCGCCACGAGGCCCACAGCCACCCCCGTCATCGGGTGCCCGGCCAGCGCCTCCGCGCAGCGCGCGGCCACCTCGGCGCCCGGATCCGGGGCGCTGGTGTCCACGACCTCCAGCACGGAGTGCACCAGCGTCCCGAAAGCCGCCCCGGCCGGCAGGTCGGCGAACCCCGAGGGCAGGCCGGGCACCTCGACCGAACCCGGTCCGGCCACGACTCCGGTCGGCTCGGACGCCGCAGCCTCGTCCTCGGTCGGCTCGTCGTCGCGGAAGCCCGCCGGCGCCCGCTCCGCGCCGTGCACCCCGGCAGTCAGCCCGGTGTAGGAGGTGCGCCGCCACGTGCTGTCCACGGCCCGGGCGAACGGCGCTGCCGCCAGTTCGGGCAGCCCCGCCACCGGCGGCTCCCAGCGGACCACCGACTCCCGATCGCCCACCGGCTCCCACGCGATCCACGGGGATGCGGCGACCGCGGCGACCGGCGGATCGGCCACCGGGTAGGACCGCTGGGCGACCACCTCCCCGGCCGCCCGGGCGCACAGCACCCGGTGCAGCGGCGCGGTGCGCGTACTGGTCTTGCTCGAGGCCCAGTGCACCACGAGCATCCGACTGGCCCGGGTCAGGGCCACGTAGAGCAGGCGCAGCGTCTCGCCGGACTCCTCGGTCCCGTGCGCGGTCACCAGGGCCGCACGACCTTCGGCCTGCGTCCCGCGGACGTCCAGGACGCGCCGACCGCTGTCGTCGTGGCAGCGCAGCAGGTCCGGCGTCGTGTCGAACCGGTCCCACCCGAACGGCACGTAGACGATCGGGAACTCCAGGCCCTTGCTCATGTGCACGGTCAGGACCTGGACGGCCTCGGCGTCGGTCTCCAGCCGGCGGGTCAGTTCGGTGCTGGACTCGCGGTCGCGCGCACCGGCCCGGCGCACCCGATCGTCGAGCCATTCGAGCAGGCCCGGGAGGCCCCGGCGGTTGGCCCGCTGCTCGCCGTGCAGGACGCCGGCGATGTGCCGCAGGTCCGTGAGGTGCCGCTCGCCGCCCGGGTGGCGCAGCACGCGAGCGGCCAGGTCGATCTCGGACGAGATCGTGGCCAGCAGCGCGGCGACACTGCCGGTCGCCAGGATCCGGGCCCACTCGCGCAGCCGCAGCCCGACCTCCTGGTCGATCCGGTCGCCGTCGATGGCCAGCTCCTGGGCGGTGTGGCCCAGGAAGTCGGTGAGCGCTGCGGCGCGGATCCAGGTGGCTCGGGGCTGGTCCATCGCGCGCAGCAGGGTCTGCCACGCCAGCGCGGCCGGGGTGCCGAACACGCTGGCCGCCGAGGCGATCACCACCGGGACGCCCACCCGGGCCAGCGCGGCACGCACGAGCTCGCCCTGGTTGTGCGTGGTCACCAGCACCGCGATGTCGCGTGGGGCCACCGGGCGCTGCGCACCTCCCTGGCTGCGCAGTCTCGCGGGCCCGGACAGCGTGGTCACCACATCGGCGGCCACGTCCGCAGCGGTCGCGGCGCGGGGGAGCCCGACGGCCGCCAGCTCGCCGTCGGCGGGATGCCAGGTGCGCAACCGGAACCGCGCGTCGCCGGGCACACCGACCAGCCGAGGCTCTGCGTGGGCCGCCTGCACCGGATGCACCACGATCCGCTCGTCGCCGAGTTGCAGGCCGCCCATCAGGGCGGCGATCCCGTTGACCACTGCGGCATCGCTGCGGTGGTTGGTGGCCAACGTGGCGTGGGCGTCGGCATGGCCGGCGGCATCGAGGTAGCTGAACACATCGGCCCCGCGGAAGGCGTAGATCGCCTGTTTCGGGTCCCCGATCAGGATCAGGGTGCGCTGCCCGTGGAAGGCCCGGCGCAGGATCGTCCACTGGGCCGGATCGGTGTCCTGGAACTCGTCGACGAGCACCACCCGGTAGCGCTCGCGCAGCCGCCGGCCGGCCTGCTCACCGGTGACCGGGTCGGTCAGCGCAGCCGCCAGGCGCAGCACGAGGTCGTCGAAGGTGACCAGCCGGCGCGCCCGGCGGCGGTCAGTCACCTCGGCAGTGACGGCCCGGGCGAACCGGAGCCGGGTCTCGGCCATCGAGCCGGGGGCCACCGGTCCGGCGTCGAGGTCGGACTGCGGGTCGCCGACCACGGCGCGGGCCAGGGCGCGGGCCTCGGCGATCGGCAGGCGCCCGGCCTGGGCAGCTCCCTGCCGAGCGCCAACCGCCACGCCGTACTTGCGCACGTACAGGTCGTCGACGACCTCGTCGATCACGTCCGAGAGGTCCTCGACGAACGTCTCACCCGGATCGGTGTCGGCGTGCAGGCCCAGCCCGGCCAGGGCGTGCAGGCAGAACTGATGGGTCGTGGCGATCGTGGCCGAGTCGAAATCCGCGCACGCCCGGGTCAGCCGCTCGAGGGCGGCGTCGCGCTCGGGCTCGGGCAGGGCGGCCAGTGTGCGCACGATCGGATCCGTGCTGACCTGCGCGGTCACCGGGTCGCGCAGCGCGTCCCGGGTCCCGGTCAGCGCCTCGCGCACCCGTTCGCGCAGCTCGCGGGTGGCGCTGCGGCCGAACGTGACCATCAGCAGCTGGTCGATGCGCGCGCGGCCCTGCGCCACGTACCTGGTGGCCAGGGCGGCGATCGTGAACGTCTTGCCGGTGCCGGCACTGGCCTCGAGCAGTGTGGTGCCCGTGGGCAGCGGGCCGTCCAGGTCGAACGGCGCTGGGGTGCTGCCGGGCTTCGGCAGGCGGGCAGTGTCGGTCATCCTGCTCCCGCCCGGGCGCGCAGGATCGGGTCCCACACCCGACGGGCCACGGCGCCGAACCGGCTCGGCTCGTCGGGGTACCAGGTCTCGTCCGGGCGCCGCGCGTCGGCCAGCAGCACCTGGAACCCGGCATCCGGGCCCCACAGGGTCACGACCTCCGGCAGTTCGCGCTCGGCGCCGAATCGGGTCTGCCAAGCACCGGAGCGCGCGGCCCGTTCCGCGGCGCTGACCGGGGCACCCCGGGCCCGGCGCTGGGCGTACTCGTACCCGCAGTTGGCCACCAGCGGCAGCGGCGATGCCAGCCCGCGGCGGTAGAGGTCAGCCAACTCGGCGAGGGTCCCGGCCGCCTCCTGCGGATCCGGGGCCTGCAACGTCCAGCCCCCGTCCTTGGTGACCAGCGCTGCGGTCCAGCCCGCGCCCGGCGCGGCCACTGCCGCGGCGAGCAGCTCGGGCCACAGTCGCAGCGCCTGCGCGGCCCTGGACCTGGAGTAGGTGGCCCGGGCGATCCGCCGGCCGTAGACATCGGGGATCGTGCCCGTCAGGCGCACCCCGGCCCCCTGGTCGCCGGACCCGAGGTCGCCGAACCCGAGGTCCAGGGCCACGCTGACCTGCCGCGGCGGGCCGGTGCGCAGTGCGGCCACCTGGGCAGCCAGGTCGACGGCGGCGGTGCCGATCCCACCGAGGATCTCGTCGCCCAACGCGCCGGGGGGCAGCGTCCCGCGCGCCCGCTCCGCTGCCGCGATGTCGGCGGCGGACTCCCCCCGGGCCAGCAGCGCCAGCGCCCGGTCGCCGATCGACCATCTCGCCAGGCCGTCGAGCTCGATCGGGATGCGCTCGGGCGGGGGGTCGTCCTGCGCGGACAGGCCGATCCCGATCCGGGCGCGCAGGAACAGGGCCGGCGGCGAGACCAGGAACGCGCCGAGGGCGGCCAGCGACATCTCGGTGACCGGGGCCTCGGGCAGGTCCCCGACCAGGAACGCCGGGACGGGATCGCGGGGTCGGCCGGCGGCGCGGGCGGCGGCCAGCGCCGGCTGATCGTGGCTGAACGGCCCGGGCCGGCCCAGCGCACCAGGACAGAAGTTGCGTGCATCGAAGGGTTGCAGCGGGTGCGCGATGCGGACCTGGCGGCTCGCGGGTGCACCGTCTGCGGTCACCGCCATCGCGTCGAGGGTGTCCAGCAGCTCGCCGAGCGGAACGCAGGGGGGCCGAACCTCGTTGGTCCGGTCATCGGCGCCGGTGTAGGTGATCACCAGGTGCTCGCCCGCGGCCATGAGCGCATCGAGCAGGAGCTGGCGGTCCTCGCTGCGCGGATCGCGCTCGCCGACCAGGGGATCGCGGGCCAGGACGTCGTCACCGTCGGGGGCTGTGGTCC
>JBAVKQ010000339.1:0-10581 GCA_049688395.1 Candidatus Nanopelagicales bacterium | reverse complement strand
GCTCCGGATCGAGCGCACCGCGCGCGGGTGCCCCCCGCCAGAGCGCCCCGACGCAGCGACCCCCGGCCCGGGTGGACCCGGCCCGGATGGCCGCGCTGGACCTGCTGCGCGACGTCGAGCTCGACGGCGCCTACGCCAACATCGCGTGGCCGCGGATCCTTGCCCACCACCGGCTGTCCGGTCGGGACGCCGGGTTCGCCACCGAGCTCGGCTACGGGACGCTGCGCTGGCGGGGGCGGCACGACGCGATCCTGGCCACCTGCGTCGACCGGGGCCTGGGCGCCCTGCAGCCCGAGCTGCTCAACGCGTTGCGCCTCGGTGTCCACCAGCTCCACGAGATGCGGGTCGGCGACCATGCCGCCGTCGGGGAGACCGTCGAACTGGTCCGCGCGGCCATCAACCCCGGTGCGGCCGGCCTGGCCAACGCGGTCCTGCGCAAGGTCGCCCGCGGCGGCACGGCGCAGCAGTGGGTCGAGCACTTGGTCGCCACCGGCACCGTCCCCGACCTGGTGCTCGACCCCATCGGGCACCTGGCGACGGCCCTGTCGCACCCCGCCTGGATCGTCAGCGCGATCCACGACGCCCTGGCCTCCTCGAAGCCGGAACGCACCTGGGCCGACACCGCCCGCGAGCTGGCCGCCGACAACGCCGCGGGGTCGGTGACCCTGGTCGCGCGCACCCTGGAGCGCGGCGACCTGCTCGACCAGCTCCAGGATGCCGGGGTGACCAGCCGCCCGGGTGCGCTGTCCCGGTTGGCGGTGCGGGTGCAGGCCGTCAACCCGGGTTCCCTCCCGCAGGTCGCCACCGGGGCGGCCGGGGTGCAGGACGAGGGCAGCCAGGTCGTGGCGCTGATCCTGGCCGACGCCCCCATCGAGGGCCCGGACAGCTACTGGCTGGACATGTGCGCCGGGCCCGGGGGCAAGGCAGCGGTGCTCGCCGGCCAGGTGGCCGGCCGCGGCGGAACGCTGCGGGCCGTCGAGCTCCATCCCCACCGTGCCGACCTGGTGCGGGCCTCGCTGCGCCCGATCCGCGGCCGGCACGAGGTCCAGGTCGCCGACGCGACCCGCGCCGACATCGGCACCGGCTACGACCGGGTGCTGCTCGACGCCCCGTGCACCGGCCTGGGTGCGCTGCGCCGACGTCCGGAGGCGCGCTGGCGGCGCAGCGCCGAGGACCTGGCCGAGCTCACCGACCTGCAGCGCCGCCTGCTGGCCCGCGCCCTGACAGTGGTCCGGCCCGGGGGACTGGTGCTCTACGTGACGTGCTCGGCGCACCTGGCCGAGACCGACGCGGTGGTGGCCACCGCCGAGCGGTCCGGCGGCACCGTGCTGCCCCTGGCCGAGGTGCCCGGCCTGGACCTGCCCGACGACGCCCTGGCCGGGCCGTTCCTGCGGCTGTGGCCGGCGGCGCACGACACGGACGGCATGTTCGCCGCCCTCATCCGCCGGGATTGAGCCCCAGCGCCACGGGCTCGGGCCGGTGCGGGAATGGCCGTCGCACCGCACGTGTTGAGGCTGGCAACGACAGGAGGCGCCGGTGCTGGTGCATGTGCATGACGAACCCCGCATCGGCGGGGCCGCCACGGGAATACCGCTAGGCTCGGGGGTCATGACCGTGCCCGAACCACCCCCGGAGACCGACGCCGCGCGCTCGGCCCGGTTCGAGCGCGACGCCCTGCCGCACCTGGACGCGCTGTACAGCGCGGCGCTCAAGCTCACGCGCAACCCCGGTGAGGCCGAGGACCTGGTCCAGGAGACGTTCCTCAAGGCCTTCGCCTCGTTCCACCAGTACACCGACGGCACGAACCTGCGGGCCTGGCTGTACCGGATCCTCAACAACACGTTCATCAACACCTACCGCAAGAAGCAGCGCGAGCCCAAGCGTGCGGCGACCGACGAGGTCGAGGACTGGCAGATGGCTCGCGCCGAGGGGCATCTGTCCGGTGGGCTGCGCTCCGCGGAGGCCGAAGCCCTGGACCGCCTGCCCGACTCCGACGTCACGGCCGCCCTCGCGGCCCTGCCCGAGGAGTTCCGGATGGCCGTGTACTACGCCGACGTCGAAGGGTTCGCCTACAAGGAGATCGCCGAGATCATGGGCACCCCCGTGGGCACCGTGATGTCGCGCCTGCATCGGGGGCGCAAGCTCCTGCGGGCCCAACTCGCCGACTACGCGCTGGAACGTGGCCTGATCCGCGTCGCACCCGGGGAGGGCGACTCATGAGCTGCGGCAATCCCCACGAGCTGGACTGCGGCGAGGCCCTGGAGCACCTCTACGAGTTCCTCGACGGCGAGGTCGGCGAGTTGGATCACGACCGGATCGCCACGCACCTGCAGGAATGCGGTCCCTGCCTGGCCGAGTTCGACGTGGAACGCATCGTCAAGGCCGTGGTCGCCCGCTCCTGCTGCCAGGTCGCCCCGGCGCAGTTGCGGGCCCGGCTGCATGCGCAGATCGTCAGTGTCCGCGTGCAGGTGCACACGACCGACTGACCGCGCGCGCCCGGAACAGGTAGGCGAACGCGGTTCTCGTGTACTGCACTGCGCGCCCCTGGCTGCGGATGAGTTCGGGATCTGCCCGGTTGGGGGTCTTCGGCACCAGATAGGTTTCCAGCGCTTCGGCGTCGAGGCGGTACGTGTCATCTCGCTGATGGATGGCGGCGACCAGCTCCAGGCACGCATCGAGCGCCGCCAGGCAGGCATCACCGTGACTCGTGTTGGCCAGCAGCAGCCCACCCGGGGCGAGGTGCTGGTTGCAGTGGTCCCACACCGGGCCGGCGTAGAGCGAGATGATCAGGTCGAAGCCGCCCTCGGGCAGGGGGAGCGGGGTCGTGTAGTCCGCGTGCAGGAACGCCACCTCGGTGCCCGCACCGGGCATGGTCCGGCCGTGCAGTTGCGCTGCGACGAGTTCCTCGTTGGCGAAGAACCGCGCCGCGCGCCGGTCGGTGTCCACGTAGGTCACTGAGGGGATCGCCACCGAGGGCGACATGTCCAGATAGCTGCCTGGGTACAGCGCCGTCGAGGTCAGCCACTGCTCGCGGAGTGCTGCGAACAGCCCGGACCGGTCGCCGATGCTCTGGCGGTACGTCGCCCACGACGGGGCCGGGTGCCCTGGCCGGCGTCGCGCCGATGCGGTCATGGGGTACCTCCAGATCGGCCCCCGAACGAGTCCACTGGGGTGCGCTGACCCAGTCTCGCGCCGGCTCGCAGCCGCTGTTGCCCACAGGCTAGCCTCGATGCGAGCCCGCTCACGCAGGGGAAGGGAGGGCCCATGGAACTGGCCGCACACCTGACCCGGCCCGACGTGCGCCCCGTGGTCGTGCACGATGCCATCGAGCTCATCGACCAGGAGGTCGCCCGGACGAACGGGTTCTCCGGGCTGGCGATCCGCTCGGCCCACCGGGTGCTCACCGGCGTCCGCCCGGGGATGGTGGGCTCCGCGGTCGAGGGCCTGCTCGAGCCGTTCGCCGAGCGGCTCGACCCCTTCTACCAGCAGAGCCTGACGACCGGGCGACCGCTGGCCGACATCCTGGTCTCGCAGCGCCGGGCCATGGCCGAGGCCCTGCTGAGCATCACCGATGCCAAGGCCGAGCGGACCAGCCAGGCCACCCTGCGCCGGGCCTACCTGCGCGTGCGCGGGACGGCGCGCGGCCACGTGGAAGCTGCCGCGCCCGGCATCGCGGCGCTGATCGACGCCCACACCCCGGGTCCGCACCCGGCGCCGTGGATTGGACCGTAGACCGGACCGTGGGCGGGCCGCAGCCACGCCCGGCGCCCTCGACGTGCCGCCGGAACGCAATTTCGTGGGCACCGGACCGATGTGCGAGCATGGGGCCTTCCCGGACCCGAGGAGTCTGTCATGAGCAAGCGCGCCCGCAAGCGTCGCTCCCGCAAGGGCAACGGGGCCAATCACGGCCGCCGCCCCAACGCCTGAGCGAACCCAGCACCGCAGCATCCAAGCACCGCAAGCGCCGCAGCACTACTGTCCAGAGCAGCACGGCACCAGCCAGCCCCCTGGGCGTCGATCCGCATCGAGGAGGGACCTCGGTCCCTCCTCGTGGCATGTCCGGGGTCGATCCCGTTGCTCCGTTCGGGGCAGGGGTCAAGACCCGCGCCGGGTGCGTCGAAGAGACCGAGGTGAGCCTTACATCCGTGGGTTCGGTGTCGTTCGGGATGCCGGAACGATCCAGCAGCTCCCCAGCTGCGCGGTCGGTCGAACCGTACCTGCGCGCGCTGGTCGAGTCCGGGGGATCGGACCTGCACATCAAGGTGGGCTCCCCGCCGCGGGTGCGCATCGACGGCCGACTGCGCAAGTTGCAGGCCCCCGAGCTCAGCGCGCACGACACCGAGCACATGGTGCGCCAGGTCCTTCGCTCGGACCTCGTCGAGTTCTTCGAACGCACCTGCGAGGCCGACTTCGCCTACGCCATCGAGGGCCTGGGACGGTTCCGGGTCAATGCGTTCCGCCAGCGCGGCTCGGCGGGCATGGTGTTCCGCCGGGTGGCGATCGGTGCCGAACCGCTGGAGAAGCTCGGCCTGCCCGCGGTGGTCTCCGCGCTGGCCACCGAGCCCCGTGGCCTGGTCCTGGTGACGGGCCCGACCGGGTCGGGCAAGTCCACGACTCTGGCGGGGATGATCGACCACGTCAACCGCAACCGCGAGGTCAACATCGTCACGATCGAGGACCCGATCGAGATCGTGCACTTCGACAAGCTGGGCATGATCAGCCAGCGCGAGGTGCACGTGGACACCGACGACTTCGCCACCGCCATGCGCGGGGCGATGCGCCAGGACCCCGACGTGATCATGGTCGGCGAGATGCGCGACCTCGAGACCGTCAAGGCCGCCATCACCGCGGCCGAGACCGGGCACCTGGTGATGTCCACGCTGCACACCGTGGACGCCCAGGAGACGGTCGCCCGGATCATCGACTTCTTCCCGCCGCACGAGCAGCAGCAGGTGCGCTTCTCGCTGGCCGGCGCGCTGCGCGGGATCCTCTGCCAGCGCCTCGTCCTGCGTGCCGACGGCCGCGGCCGGGCGGTCGTCATGGAGGTGTGCGTCAACACCGGCCGGGTGGCCGACTCGATCGCCGACCCGGCCAAGACCTCGATGCTGGGCGCCCTGGTGGCCGAGGGCGGGTACTACGGGATGCAGACCTTCGACCAGCACCTGACCGGCCTGTACCGCGACGGCACGGTCAGCCTCGATGCCGCACTGGCGGCCTCCAGCAACCCGCATGACCTGATGGTCGAGCTGCGTCGGCTGGGCCTGGTGTCCTGACCCCGCACGGGCACCGTCCGGGGACCTACGCTGGCGGCGTGACCGAGCTGCGCTTCACCGTGACCGATGCCGACACCGCGATCGCCCTGGGCAGCGGGGACCTGCCGGTGCTGGCCACCCCCCGGCTGCTGGCGTGGCTGGAGGCGGCCACGGTGGTGGCCGCGACCGAGCTCGTCGACGCCAGCAGCACGACGGTCGGCGTCGAGGTGTCCATGCGCCACCGGCGGGCCTCGGCGGTGGGGGCACTGATCGCCGTGGAGGTGCGCAGCGTGGCCGAGCAGGATCGTGGCCTGGCCTTCGAGGTGGTCGCACGCCAACTCCCCGAGCCGGGGCCGGGGCCCTCAGGTCCCGCGGATGGGCAGCCCTCGGGGGCAGCGCCGTCGGTGGCCGGCGAGCCGGTCGTGATCGCCACCGGCCACGTCGTGCGCGCGGTGGTCGACCGCGCCAGCTTCCTCGCGCGGCTCTGACCGGTATCTGGGACTACGTACCGAAAGCGGCCGCCACCTCGGCCGACTCCGGCGAGAAGTGGGGTGAAATGTTCCGTCGTCCGGCGCGGGATCGGATGGTCCCCTGGAGTAGCGTCACCGCTTGGAATCTCGCAGCGTACGCGGGAGACCGGGCTGACCGAGGGGTCCGCCCAGACCGAAGGAGGACGCAATGGCTGAGTCTCCCAAGAAGCCCTCGAAGCACCTGGCCGGCGGTGTCGAAGTCCAGCGGGAGGGCGACGAGTACTTCCAGAAGCGTCAGCTCCAGGGCGGTGTGGCCGGGTGGGTGCTGCTCGCGGGCCTGGGCGTCGCCTACGTGATCTCCGGTGACTTCGCCGGCTGGAACTTCGGCCTCGGCGAGGGCGGCTGGGGTGGGCTGCTCATCGCCGTCATCCTGATGGCCACGATGTACCTGTTCATGGTCTTCGGCCTGGCCGAGCTGTCCTCGACCATCTCCACGACCGGTGGCGGCTACGCGTTCGCCCGCCGCGCGATGGGACCGTGGGGTGGCTTCCTGACCGGTACGGCGATCCTGATCGAGTACGCGATCGCACCGGCGGCCATCGCCAACTTCATCGGTGCCTACGTCGAGTCGCTGATCGGCATCGACGGATGGGTCGTGTACCTGTTCTTCTACGTGGTGTTCATCGGCCTGCACCTCTGGGGCGTGGGCGAGGCGCTGAAGCTGATGTTCGGCATCACCGCGGTGGCGGTGTTCGCCCTCATCGTCTTCGTGGTCGCGGCGATCCCGAAGTTCGATCCCGCCAACCTGACCGACATCCCGGTCGACACCACCGCGGTCGGGGCCAGTACCTTCCTGCCCTTCGGCCTGATCGGGATCTGGGCGGCCCTTCCCTACGCGATCTGGTTCTTCCTGGCGGTGGAGGGTGTGCCGCTGGCCGCCGAGGAGTCCAAGAACCCCGCCAAGGACATGCCCAAGGGCATCATCGGCGCCATGCTGGCCCTGATCCTGTTCGCCGGAATGATCCTGATCACCGCCCCGGGTGCTGCCGGGGCAAACTTCCTCAAGGAGTCGGGCAACCCGCTCGTGGAGGCCCTCGAGTCGCCGGCGGCCTACGACGGCCAGACCCTCGTCAGCGGCTTCGTGAACCTCGTCGGGCTGCTGGGGCTGATCGCCAGCTTCTTCTCGATCATCTACGCCTACTCGCGGCAGACGTTCGCGCTGTCCCGGGCCGGCTACCTGCCCAAGTTCCTCTCGATCACCGGTTCGCGCAAGACCCCGACGATGGCGCTGGTCATCCCGGGCATCATCGGTTTCGTCATGGCAGTGCTCAACCAGGGCGACCTGCTGATCCTGGTCGCCGTGTTCGGGGCCACGATCTCCTACATCCTGATGACGCTGTCGCACATCATCCTCCGGGTGCGCGAACCCGATCTCGAGCGCCCGTACCGGACTCCCGGTGGCGTGGTCACCACGGGGATCGCCTGCGCGCTGGCAGTCGTGGCACTGATCGCAGGCTTCCTGGTCGACACCCGGGTGCTCACGATCACCGCAGTGGTGTTCGCCCTGGCGATCGCCTACTTCGGCCTCTACAGCCGGCATCACATCGTGGGCACGGCTCCCGAGGAGGAGTTCGCGCTCATCGAGTCGGCCGAGTCCGAGCTGCACTGACATGCGCATCGCCAGGGTCGTGGGCACTGCGGTGTCGACCATCAAGGAGGCCAGCCTCGTCGGCCACAAGCTGCTGCTGGTGCGCGAGACCGACGAACGCAACGAGGTGACCGGTCCGGTGTTCGTGGCGGTGGACACCGTCGGCGCGGGGCCTGACGAATTGGTCCTGGTCTCGCAGGGCAGTGCCGCACGGCACAGCGGCACGACCTCGGGGCAGCCCGTGGACGCGATCATCATGGGCATCCTGGACTCCCTGGAGATCGACGGCGTCGTCACGTTCCGCAAGAGCTGACCGGCTCATGCCCCTGCACCAGCGCGAGGTCCTCAGCGTGGGGATCGACGTCGGGACGACGACCACCCAGGTGGTCTTCTCCCGGCTCGTGCTGCACGACGTGGCGCGTCCCGGCCAGGTGCCGCGGATCCAGGTGGACGAGAAGTCGGTCGTCCATCGCAGCGAGGTGCACGTGACCCCGTTGTCTGCTCCTGACGAGGTCGACGCTGCGGCGCTGGCCGAGCTGGTGCGCCGGGAGTACGAGATCGCGGGGGTCTCCCCGGGATCGATCGGCACCGGCGCGGTGATCATCACCGGCGAGACGGCCCGGACCAGGAATGCCGACGCAATCCTGCAGGCGCTGTCCGCGGGTGCCGGCGACTTCGTGGTCACGATCGCCGGTCCGAACGCGGAGGCGCAGATCGCTGGTCGTGGTTCTGGTGCCGCGCGATGGTCGGCCCAGCACTACGAACAGGTCACGACCGTCGACATCGGCGGAGGCACGTCCAACGCCGCAGTGTTCAAGGTGGGCCGACATCTGTGCTCGTCGGGGATCGCGGTGGGTGGTCGCCAGGTGGAGATCGACCAGACCGGACGCGTCCTGCGGGTCGCGCCTCCTGGGCGATCCATCATCGAGGATCTCGGTCTGCAGGTCCAGGAGGGCAGCGTCGCCACGATCGCCGCCCTGCGCGAGGTCTGCGACGTCATGGCCGAGCTCATCGTGGACCTCGCCACCGGGCAGGAGGTGCGCGTGGGTCGCGGTGTGCAGCTCACCCCACCCCTGGACGGGACGCAGGCGTCCAGTTCGGTGTTCCTCACGGGCGGGATCGGCGCCTGCTACTACGAGCGCACCCCGGCCACGACGATCGCCGAGATCGCGCGGTTCGGCGACGTCGGGCCACTGCTGGCCGACAGCCTGCATCACAACGAGCGCCTGGCCCGCATGACCCTGCGCAAGCCCCCGGAGACGCTGCAGGCAACCGTGCTGGGGGCCGCAAGCCAGACGGTGACCCTCAGCGGCTCGACCATCTGGGTCGACCGCGGCCTGCTGCCGCTGCGAAACGTGCCAGTGCTGCGACCGGCGATGCCCGGTCGCGGGGGCGGTCCCTCGTTCGCGGCCGCCGTGGGTGCGGCGCGCGCCCGCTGGGACCTCGACGACGACGTCCAGGCCGCCATCGTCGTGGACCTGCCCGGGGAACTGGGGTACCCCGCGCTGCAGTCGGTGGCCGCCGAGATCGTGGAGTTCCACGATGCCGGCCACCGGGAGCGGCCCCTGGTGCTGGTCCTCCAGCAGGATTACGCCCAGGTGCTCGGGCAGACGTTGCAGTCGGTGCGCCCGGGACTGCCCCTGATCGCGATCGACCAGGTGGGCCTGGGCGAGGGTGACTTCATCGACATCGGCCTGCCGGTGCTGGACGGCCGCGCCGTTCCGCTGTCCATCAAGACGCTGGTGTTCTATGACTGAGACGATGCACAGCGGAGGTGGGCGCCCGTGAGCCTTGCAGCAACCCTGTTCGGGCACCGCTACGAGTTCCGTGACATCAAGGAGCTGCTGGCGAAGGCCAACGAGGAGAAGTCCGGCGATCAATTGGCTGGGGTCGCCGCGCAGAGCGCCGCGGAGCGGGTGGCCGCGCGCTTCGTGCTGGCCGAAGTGACCCTGGAGACGCTGCGGGCGAACCCGGCTGTCCCCTACGAGGACGACGAGGTCACCCGGATCATCGACGATGCGGTCAACGAGGCGGCCTACGCCGAGATCAAGCACCTGACCGTGGGGGACTTCCGCGAGTGGCTGCTGGCCGACGCCACCAGCCAGGACATGATCAAGCGGGCGAGCAATGGGCTGACCGCCGAGATGGTCGCGGCTGTCACGAAGCTCATGTCGAACCTGGACCTCATGCTGGCCGCGAGCAAGATCAAGGTCGTCAAGCACGCCAACAACACGATCGGCCTGCGTGGCACGCTGGGCTCACGGCTCCAACCGAACAACCAGACCGACTCGGTCGAGGGGATCCGGGCAGCCATCTACGACGGGCTCAGCTACGGGTCCGGCGACAGTGTGATCGGGATCAACCCCTCCGATGACTCCCTGGGCAGCGTCGCGCGCCTGCTCGAGATGACCCACGAGGTGATCACGCGGTGGGAGATCCCGACGCAGAACTGCCTGCTGGCCCACGTCTCGACCCAGATGGAGGCGATGCGCGCCGGTGCCCCGGTCGGCCTGGTGTTCCAGAGCCTGGCCGGCTCGCAGAAGGGCAACGAGTCGTTCGGGATCGATGTGGCACTGCTCGACGAGGCGCACGACCTGGCCAAGCGGTACTCGGTGGTCACCGGCCCCAACTACATGTACTTCGAGACCGGCCAGGGGTCCGAGCTGTCCGCGGATGCCCACCACGGCGCCGACCAGGTGGTCATGGAGGCGCGTTGCTACGGCCTGGCCAAGCGGTACGACCCGTTCCAGCTCAACACCGTGGTGGGCTTCATCGGGCCCGAATACCTCTATGACTCGACCCAGATCACGCGGGCCGGGCTCGAGGACCACTTCATGGGCAAGCTCACCGGGATCTCCATGGGTGCCGACGTCTGCTACACCAATCACGCCCGCTCCACGCAGAACGAGTTGGAGAACCTGGCGGTGCTCCTGGGTGCTGCGGGGGTCAACTACATCATGGGGATCCCGATGGGCGACGACTCGATGCTCAGCTATCAGAGCTCCAGCTTCCACGACGCACCGAGCCTGCGGCAGTTGCTCAACCTGCGGCCCCTGCCCGAGTTCGAGGCGTGGATGGAGGATCTCGGCCTGCTGCGCGATGGCCGACTGACCGAGAAGGCCGGCGACGCGTCCTTCTTCCTGGGCCGGTGAGTGCCATGAGTGCACCGACCCCAGCGGAACTGCGCAGCATCGTCGCCGAGGTGCTGTCC
>JBAVKQ010000338.1:0-15917 GCA_049688395.1 Candidatus Nanopelagicales bacterium | reverse complement strand
CGGGCGCCGGCCCCCACGGGCCGGACGTGCGGCCGGGGCCCCCGAGGGCGCGCGCACCGGCCGGTTCGGGCCACCCGCCCGGCCACCTCCCGATCGGAAGTCCCGGCGCGCCTTGGTGATGCGCTGGTCGTGGCGGGCCAGCCGGACCAGCTCCGGGTTGACCGTCCGGCCGCGGTCGTCGAGGAACAGGTCGTGCAGCTCCCGCTCGACGAGCACGTGCTGCCACAGCGGCACGGGCCGGTGCTCCTCGACCACGATGTCGGTGTCACCACGCACCTCGGCCAACCAGGCGCCGAACTCCTCGGCGTTGCTCACCGTGGCCGACAGCGCCACCACGCTCACACTCTCGGGCAGCGTGATGATGACCTCCTCCCACACCGGCCCGCGCGTCCGGTCGGCCAGGTAGTGCACCTCGTCCATGACCACGAACGCCAGGCCGGTGAGCGTGTGCGAGCCCGCGTAGAGCATGTTGCGCAGCACCTCGGTGGTCATCACCACCACCGGCGCCTCGCCGTTGATCGAGTTGTCCCCGGTCAGCAGGCCCACGTTGGCTGCCCCGTAGCGAGCGACCAGATCGTTGTACTTCTGGTTGGACAGGGCCTTGATCGGGGTGGTGTAGAAGCACTTGGTGGACCGCTCGATCGCCAGGTGGATGGCGAACTCCCCCACGACCGTCTTGCCGGACCCTGTGGGCGCGGCCACCAGCACCCCCCGCCCGGCCAGGATGCTGGCACAGGCGCGCTCCTGGAACTCGTCGAGGCCGAACTCGTACAGCCCGCGGAAACGCTCGAGGTCACCGTCGTCGTCCCGGTCAGGCAGCATGGGCCTGACGCTACCCGGGCACGATCAATCGCACCCCGTCCGGCACGGCCTGCACCGTGACCGGTAGCGGACCGATCCGCTCACCGTCGGCGTAGGCGACCTGGCCGGGGGCGGCCAGGGTGGCCGTGCGCACCCGGCGCAGCGCGATGGCCGGGTGGCTCAGGTGCGAGCCGGTGTAGATCCGGGGGAACACCCGCAGCAGCGCGAACCGGGACAGGGCGTTGACCCAGACCAGGTCCAGCTCGCCATCGTGCATGTCCGCGCCGTGGCACACCTGCATCCCGCCGCCGAAGGACGGTCCGTTGCCGATCGACACCACCATGCCCTGCGCGTTGCGCTCCTGACCGTCGATCGTGGTCCGGTAGCTCAAGGGCCGGAACGTGCGCAGCTCGGCCAGCATGGCGCGGACGTACAGGGCGGTCCCACTGGGCCAGGTCATCGCGTTGGCGCGCTCGTTGACGCTGGAGTCGAACCCTGTGCTGAGCACGCAGAGGAAGTACCGGACTGTGCCGTCGGCAGCCTCGACCCGGCCGACGTCGAAGGCTCGGACGTGGCCGGCCAGGATGGTGCTCACCGCGTCCTGCGGTCGGTTGGCGGCCAGGCCCACAGAACCTGCCGCGTCGTTCCCGGTGCCCAGCGGGACGATCCCCAGGACGGTGTCCGTGCCCACGACCGCCTGCAGGGCCATGTGCACAGTGCCGTCCCCGCCGACCGCGACCAGGGTGTCCAGGCCGTGCGCCATCGCCTCGGCCAGGCGCCCCTGCGCGTCCTGCGCGGACTCCCCCTGGATGACCAGAACCGCCTCGCCCCCGCTGCGCAGGCCACGCAGCACCAGCGCAGCATTGCGGCGGGTGCGCCCGGCGCCCGAGGCAGGGTTGATCAGGACACCGATGCGCGCTCGTCGGTCCGCAGGGGGCTCCACGGGCGTGCACGCTACTGCACCGCAGCCCCCGACAGGGCGGCATGCCGGCACGCGGTCCACGGCCCGCGCCTCCCACGCTCGCCGGTCGCAGAGCTCCAGCGGGGAAGTCTCGTCGCCTCAGAGCTCCAGCGGGGAGGTCTCGTCGTCGGCCCACTGCGGTTCCGCGGCCCGACGCCGGCCCCTGCGCCGGTCGTTGAGCCAGCACACGACCCAGGCCAGCAGCATCAGGAGCAGCAGTGGCCCAGCCAGCAGCGCGAGGTTGAACGGGTCACCGGTCGGGGTCGCGGCGGCGGCGAAGACCACCACGCCCAGCACTACCCAGCGCCACCAGGACCCGAGCTTCGCGGCGCTGAGCACCCCGGCGAAGTTCAGCCCGACCACCAGCAGGGGCAACAGGAACCCCAGACCGAACACCAGCATCATCCGCAGGAAGAACGACAGGTAGCGATCCACCGAGATGATGTTCTCGATGTTCTCCGGGGTGAACCCCAGCAGGATCTCCAGCCCACGCGGCAGGAACGTGTAGGCCAGCGCCGCACCGGCCAGGAACATCGGGGTGGCCACGAACGCGAACCCCAGCGCCCAGCGCCGCTCGTTGCGGTGCAGGCCCGGGGTCACGAACCGCCACAGCTGGTAGAGCCAGACCGGGCTGGCCATCAGGATGCCCGAGACTCCGGCCACCTTCATCTGCATCACGAACGGATCGGCGACCCCGGTGAAGGCCAGGGTCATGTCCCGACCGTCGGCGGCGGCCTGGGCCACCACGTCGTCGAAGGGGGCGCGGATCAGCGCGAAGATCTGGTCATAGGCGAACCACGCGGCCACCATCGCCGCCGCGACGGCCAGCAGCGACTTGGCCAGCCGACCCCGCAACTCGCGCAGGTGCTCGGCCAGGGGCATCGCCCCCGAGGTGTCCTCGGTACGGTCGGTGGTGCCGCCGGGCACCGGCGGTGCGCTCACGCCTGGCTGGTGGGGGGCTTCGGGGTCTCCTGGTGGACCGGCGCCGGCGCCGGGGCGTCGAGACCGGACACCTGCTCGGTCGGGGCCCGCCCTTGGTCGAGCGCAGCGTTCGGGCCAGGCTCGTCGGAGTCGACCAGCCCCTTGGTCTCGGCCTTGAAGATACGCAGCGACCGACCCACCCCACGGGCGGCGTCAGGCAGCCGCTTGGCACCGAAGAGCAGCACGATCAGCAGCAGGAGGATCGGCAATTCCCAGCCTCGAAGATTCACGGTCGACCCTCCAGCGTCAGGACCCGCGAACACGGGTTGGTACGAGGGTACGACCGCTGGAGCGGTGTGCCCAATCGCACCCGCCGTCACATCACCCCTGGGCGGCGGCGATCAGGCGTCCTGCTGGGCCGCCATCACGATGTCCACCGTGCTGTCGAGCCAGAGCACGAAGTCGAGCAGGTCATCGCGGGTCATCGGCCCGCAGGTGCGCTCCAGCACCCGGGACTCGAGGTACTCCAGCGGGATTGCCAGGTGATCCACCCGAACCCCGGCCCCGGTGAGCAACTGCACCACGTCGTCGTCCGCGGGCTTGCACACAGCCTCCGCACAGCCCTCGCACGTGAAGGTGTAGGTCGACCAGCCCAGCTCGGCGGCGACCGTCACCTGCACGTCGGCGGGCACGAGATCGACGTCCCCGCATCGCGGGCACGTTGCCTTGATGGTCGTCATCGTCCACCTCCTCGAACGCGGTCAGCAGTGATGCAGATCAGTTCGGCGCGCTGGGCGCCGGACTTGAGGCGTCCCCGGGGCACTCCCCTGCATCATGTGACCGCGGACGGTGGCGTTGCAACTACAGCGCGGTACCTGGTCGAGTCAGTTTTCGGCCTCGCGCGTGTCCGCGTACTGGGCGCGCAGGCTGCCGACCGTCTGGATCAGGTCCGCGACGAGGTCGTCGGGCCCGCGCAGGACCACCTGCGCGCCCGAGCCCAGGATCAGTCGGCGGGCCCAGCCGAAGTCCCCGACGGGCAGCTCGGCGCGCACCCCACCGCCGGCCAGCGACCAGCGCCGGGTGACCGGGTACCGATCGGTGAGCAACTCATCGGCGGCCACGTCCACCAGGATGCGCCGACCGCTCTGGCCCAACCGCACGGCCATCGGGGCGACCTCGGGGGGATCGGTGACCGGACGAGCGGGCTCGGCGCTGACCTCGATGCGCTGGATTCGGTCGACGCGGAACATCCGCAGCCCCCCGGCCGCCCGGCAATAGGCCCGCAGGTAGCCGTATCCGTCCACGACGACCACCCCGAGCGGGTCGATGATCCGGTGGGTGACCTCGTCACGGACCGCCCCCAGGTAGGTCAGCTCGATGGCCCGGCCCAGCGCCTGGGCCCGGCCGACTGCCCCGACGACATCGTCGGGCAGGTCGACGCGCACCCTCAACGCGCCTGGGGCCGGTGCGTGCGGACCCAGTGCGGCGCCCAGCGTGGCAGTCACCGACTCGAGCTCCGTGCTGGAGGCGGCGCCGGGGACGGCAGCCAGCGCGTTGAGGGCGACCATCAGGGCGAAGCCCTCGTCGGGGGTCAGGGTGAGGGGGGCGTCGAGGTCCAGGGCGTCGATGACCTCGATGATCCCGTCGTCCTCCCAGTACTGGATGTCGAACAGGGTCCAGTCGTCTGCCCCGGAGGTGATCACCGATCCGAGGTCCTCGAGGAGCTGCTCGTCGGAGATGCCGAAGTGGGCGGCCGCGTCGGCCACGCGCACGCCACTGTTGGCCGCCAGCCACGGCACCAGGGCCAGCAGCCGACTGAACTGCGCGGTGCCCGGCCCGCCCGGAGGTGCACTCGTGCCGATCGAGCGCCCGGCTGGGGGCGCCACACTGGTCAGCGCAGCGAGAAGTGCGTCGAGCTGCCTGCGGGCCTCGACCACCGCGGCCCGTGGGCCACGGATCCGAACACCGGCGCCATGGGCGAGCACGGCGCTGACCCCGGAGCGCAGGTCCTCGACGGGCAGTCGGAGCAGGTCCTGCCCGGTCGGCCCATCGCCCGGTGCGCCGACCAGCTCGGCCTCCTGGCGCAGCGCGGCGGCGACGCCCGGGGCCACGGCGAGCTCGAAGGTGACCTCGTCGGTGCGGGCGAACCGTCCGATCGCGGCCCGGGCATCGAACCCCTCGGGAACCTGGTAGCTGCCCGCCCCGAGCTCGGTGCGGACCTTCCCGGTGATCCGGGAGGCCCGGAACACGCGCACGTCGGCACGGTCGGTGTCGAAGCCGACCAGGTACCAGTGCGCGCGCCACCAGACGGTCCCCCACGGTTGCACCGCCCGACGGCCGACCGACCCGTCGGCACCCTTGCGGTAGTCGAAGGACACCGCGGTGCGGGTGCTGCACGCCTCGATGAGCTGCTGGAGGACCGGCGAGTCCGTGGACAGCCCCGCGATCGGGGCAGCTCCCGCAGCCGGGGAGCTCATGCCCAGCTGGGCCTCCACCTTGCGCAGGGCGTTCAGGGCGGCAGGGGCCAGGTCCGCGCGCTGCCAGGCCCGGGCGGCCAGGCCGAGCACGGCCAGCTCGGCCCGGGTCAGGTCCAGCGGCGGCAGGGTCCAGTCCCCCTGGATCCGGTACCCGGTCACGACGCCGGAGCTGTCGGTGAGGGTCGCCACCGGCACACCCATCGCGCGCAGCTCGTCCTTGTCGCGCTCGAACATCCGCTCGAAGGCGGTCTCCGACGCCTCGAGGCCGTAGCCGCGCACCACTGCCCGGAGTTGGTCGCGGGACAGTCCCACCTCGGTGCCGCGCAGGGCCATCAGCAGGTTGAGCAACCGCTGGGCCTTGCTGTACGGCTGGCTGGCCGGTGCGGCGACCGCATCGACCATCAGCGCACGGCGAGCAGATCGATCACGAAGATCAGCGTCTTGCCCGACAGCGCGTGCCGGCCGCTCTCGCCGTAGGCCAGCCGTGGTGGGATGACCAGCTCGCGGCGCCCGCCGACCTTCATCCCGGGGATGCCGTCCTGCCAGCCCTGGATCAGGCCGGCCAGCGGGAACGTGATCGGCTCGCCGCGGTCCCAGGAGGCGTCGAACTGGTCGCCGCTGTCGTGCTCGACGCCGAGGTAGTGCACGGTCACGTGCGCGCCGGCCACGGCCTCGGCGCCCTCGCCGACGACGAGGTCGCGGATGACGAGTTCGCTCGGGGCGGGACCCTCGGGGAAGTCGATCTCGGGCTTGGTCAGGTCAGCCATGGGATTTCCTCTCGGCACCGGTTCGATGGAACCGGTCGGTTCGCGGGGACAGGTCGGTTTCAGGGAGGGCAGGGGGCCGGATCGCTGCGCGAGCCCGATCAGGCAGCCGGGGTGGCCGCGATCAGGTCCACGACGAAGACCAGGGTCTCGTCCGGGCCGATCGCCGGCGGGTTGCCGTTGGGGCCGTAGCCCAGCGAGCCGGGGATGATCAGCAGCCGGCGGCCACCGGGGGTCATGCCGAGCATGCCCTGCTGCCAGCCGGGGATGACCTGCTCGAGCATGAACGTGGCGGGCTCGCCGCGCGGCCAGGACGAGTCGAACACCTCGCCGGACTGCTGGCCGACCCCGACGTAGTTGACCGTCAGGGTCGAGCCGGGCGCCACCGGGTCACCGGAACCCACGTAGATGTCGGCCACACCCAGCTCCGTGGCCGGCGCGAAGTCGCCGCCGAGCTCGATCGTGGGCTCGGCGTCCTTGGCACCGGTCACCGTCACTGCGGCGCACTCGTAGGAGTCGGCGTCCGCGGAGCCGGCCGGACAGGTCGGCTCCGGTGCCGTCACCGGTGGGGCGCTCTGCTCGGGTGCGACGGTTGCCGCAGTGGTGCCGGGCGCACCGGTCGCCTCGGTGTCCGACGACGTCCAGCAGCCGGCGAGCAGCAACAGGCTGGCGCCGGCGAGGGCCAGGACACGGATGGGGCGCGCGGTTCGGGGATTCACCCGAGTCACTCTAGTTGGCCCGGCCGCGGGCCCGACAATTCGACTCTCGGCGCGTCGCGGTCACATCGCCTCGATGAGTCGGCGGACCCGCTCGTCGACTGAGGTGAAGGGGTCCTTGCACAGCACGGTGCGCTGCGCCTGGTCGTTGAGCTTGAGGTGCACCCAGTCGACGGTGAAGTCTCGCCGGGCTGCCTGTGCGGCCATGATGAACTCTCCGCGCAGCCGGGCGCGGGTGGTCTGCGGGGGCGTCGACTTGGCGGCGAAGACCTCGATCTCGTCGGCCACGCGGGCGGCGATGCCCTTCGCCTCGAGCAGGTTGAACAGTCCGCGGGTGCGCGAGATGTCGTGGTAGGCCAGGTCGAGTTGGGCGATCCGCGGTGAGCTCCAGGACAGGTCGTGGCGGTCGATGTAGCGCTGCAGCAGCCGGCGCTTGATCACCCAGTCGATCTCGGTGTCGACCGCGCCGAGGTCGTCGTCGGCCACGGCGCCCAGAGTGCGCCGCCACAGGTCCAGGACCCGGGCATAGATCGGGCGTTCGGCCAGTCCAGTGCTCTGGGCGAACCGCTCGGCACGCTCCAGGTAGTCGGTCTGGATCTGCCACGCGGACAGCATCCGGCCGTTGGCCAGGCGGACCGTCCGGGTGCCGGTGACGTCGTGGCTGATCTCTCGGATCGCCCGGATCGGGTTCTCCAAGGAGTGGTCGCGCATGGTCGCCCCGGACTCCAGCATCCGCAGCACGAGGTCGACGCTGCCCACCTTGAGCAGGGTCGTGGTCTGACTCATGTTGGAGTCCCCGACGATGACGTGCAGCCGGCGGTACTTCTCGGCGTCGGCGTGCGGCTCGTCGCGGGTGTTGATGATCGGTCGCGACCGCGTCGTGGCCGAGGAGACTCCCTCCCAGATGTGCTCGGCGCGCTGGCTCAGGCAGTAGGTCGTGCCGCGCGGGGTGGCCAGCACCTTGCCCGCCCCGGCGATCAGCTGCCGGGTCACCAGGAACGGGATCAGGGCATCGGAGATCCGGGAGAACTCCCCCAGCCGGCCGACCAGGTAGTTCTCGTGACACCCGTAGGAGTTGCCGGCGGAGTCCGTGTTGTTCTTGAACAGGTAGATCTCGCCCTCGATGCCCTCGTCGGCCAGGCGACGCTGGGCGTCGACCACCAGGCCTTCGAGGATCCGCTCGCCGGCCCGGTCGTGGGCCACCAGCTGGCGCAGGTCGTCGCACTCGCCGGTGGCGTACTCGGGATGGCTGCCGACGTCGAGGTAGAGCCGCGCGCCGTTGCGCAGGAACACGTTCGAGCTACGCCCCCAGGCCACCACGCGCCGGAACAGGTACCGCGCCACCTCGTCGGGGCTGAGCCGGCGCTGGCCCCGGAAGGTGCAGGTGACCCCGTACTCGGTCTCGACGCCGAAGATCCGCCGACCGAGCGGATCACCCATCGACCAGCTCGCGCAACTGGTCGGGCCCGATCCGCCGGAACGTCCGCCGGGGCCGGTCCCGGGCCAGCACCGCGACCTCCAGCTGGCTGTGCTCGATCGCGCGCGGCTCGTCCTTGCCCGGCGGTGCCCCGGGGACGGCCGACTGGGCCAGGGCCTCGATCGCCAGCGCCAGGCCCTGCGCCAGCGACAGGCCCGCGCGCCAGTGCTCGGCCAGATGCGCGCTGATCGCGTCCGAGGAGCCGCCCATCGCCACGAAGCCGTGCTCGTCGGCCACCGACCCGTCGAAGGTCAGCCGGTAGATCTGGTCGTCCTGAGCACTTGCGCCCACCTCGGCCACGACGATCTCGACCTCGTAGGGCTTGGTCGCCTCGGTGAAGATCGTGCCCAGGGTCTGCGCGTACGCGTTGGCAAGGCTGCGACCGGTCACATCGCGACGGTCGTAGGCGTAGCCGCGCATGTCGGCCAGCCGGACGCCGGCCACCCGCAGGTTCTCGAACTCGTTGTACTTGCCCACCGCGGCGAAGCCAATCCGGTCATAGATCTCCGAGATCTTGTGCAGCGCCCGCGACGGGTTCTCCGCGACCAGCAGGATCCCCTCGCTGACCTGCATCACGACCACGCTGCGGCCCCGGGCGATGCCCTTGCGGGCGTAGTCGGCCTTGTCCTTGATCAGCTGCTCGGGCGAGACGTAGAACGGCATGCTCACGGCGAGGCCTCCCCGGGCTCGATCAGCCCCATGTCGGCAACGGGACCATCGGGGCGCAACATGCGCCGGGCCACGACCGCGGTGCTCACGGCCTCGATCTGGGCACCGTCGATCCGCCGGAACCCGGCGCCGTCCACCACGGCCACGACCGGGAAGATGCGCCGCGCGAGGTCCGGACCGCCGGTGGCCGAGTCGTCGTCCGCGGCGTCGTAGAGCGCCTCCACGCAGACGCGGATCGCGGTATCGGCGTCCAGCTGCGGCGTGTAGAGCTTCTTCAGCGCGCCCCGGGCGAACATCGACCCCGATCCCACGGAGTAGTACGAGTGCTCCTCGTAGCGCCCACCAGTGACGTCGTAGGAGAAGATCCGGCCGCGCTCGTGCTCTGGGTCCAGACCAGCCAGGAGCGGCACCACGGCCAGGCCCTGCATCGCCAGGCCCAGGTTGGCGCGCAGCAGGGAGGCCAACCGGTTGGCCTTGCCGTCCAGCGACAGGGCTGAGCCCTCGATCTTCTCGTAGTGCTCGAGCTCCACCTGGAACAGCCGAACGAGTTCCAGGGCGATGCCCGCCGATCCGGCGATGCCGATGCAGGACTGCTCGTCGGCTGCGAACACCTTCTCGATGTGCCGCTGGGCGATGACGTTGCCCATCGTGGCGCGCCGATCACCGGCCATGACCACGCCACCGGGCATCGTGACCGCCACGATCGTGGTGCCGTGCGGCACCTCCAGGCTCACCTGCGAACCGCCGAGGCCGCTGAGCAGATCGGGCCGGTGGGCGGCGAGGAACTGGGTGAAGGAGGCCTCCCCCACCATCGAGAACGCGGACGACAGCCCGCTGTCGGCCGGGGTCGGGGGGCGTGCCACCTACTGGCCGCCCTTCTGCACGAAGCCGCGCACGAACTCCTCGGCGTTCTCCTCGAGAACGTCGTCGATCTCGTCGAGCAGCGCGTCGACATCGGCATCGATGGCCTCCTTGCGCGCCGAGGCCGCCGGCTCGGGACTGGACTCGGGCGCCGGCTCGGGCTCCTGCTCGGACCGGGACCGCTGATGCTCACTGGACTGGCTCATGGCTCCTCCTCGGGCTCCTGTACGACACTAGTGCCGAAGTCCGACAGCCACACGCTGCCCGGCCCACGCGTCGCGCGTCCTGCTCCGCGGACGACTCGCGCGACTCAGGCACCACCGAGGGCAGTGACCAGAGCGCCGACGTCGTCGGTGGAGTCCAACAGAGCTGCCACGTGCGCCCGGGTGCCGCGAACCGGGTCGGGGGTCGGCACCCGGACCAGCGCCGAGCGCCCCGGGATGTCGAAGACCACCGAGTCCCACGACGCGGCCGCGATGTGCGCGCCGTACCGACGCACGCACTCACCGCGGAACCAGGCCCGGGTGTCCTGCGGGGGATCGGTGCGCGCGGCCTGCACCTGGGCGTCGGTGGTGAGCCGGCGCAGTGAGCCGCGCTGCTCCAGGCGCATCGCGAGCCCCTTCTCGGGGCGGGTGTCGGAGTACTGCAGGTCGATGGCCGCGAGCCGGGCTGCGGTCCAGTCCAGCCCGTCCCGGGCCCGGAACCCCTCGAGCAGCGCGAGCTTGGCCACCCAGTCCAGGCGATCGGCCAACGCCGTGCGGTCCGTGGCCAGGCCCTCGAGCACCTCGGTCCACAGGTCCAGCACCTCGAGGGTCTGGTCGTCCACTCCCCCGGGTCGGCTCTCGCAGTGGCTGCGGGCCGCGGCCAGGTAGTGCGCCTGAACCTGCACCGCGGTCATCGGCGCCCGGCCCAGGCACTCCAGCGGCGCAGCCAGGGTCAGGTCGTGGGAGACCTGGTGCATCGCGGCGACCGGGTTCGCCAGCACGATCCCGAGGTCCGGCCCACCGGCCTCGATCATCGAGAGCACCAGTGCCGTCGAACCCAGCTTGAGCAGGGTGGCGGTCTCGGACAGGTTCGCATCCCCGACGATCACGTGCAGTCGGCGCCAGAGCGCAGGATCGGCGTGCGGCTCGTCGCGGGTGTTGATGATCGGCCGCTTGAGCGTGGTCTCCAGGCCCACCTCGACCTCGAAGAAGTCCGCCCGGCTGGACAGCTGGAACCCGGCGCCGCGGCCGTCCTGGCCCAGGCCGACCCGGCCGGCGCCGGTGAACACCTGGCGGGTCACGAAGAACGGGATCAACGCATCGACGATCGCCGAGAACGGGGTGCGTCGGTCCATCAGGTAGTTCTCGTGCGTGCCGTACGAGGCGCCCTTGCCGTCGGTGTTGTTCTTGTAGAGCACGATCGGGTGGCCGCCGGGAAGCTGCGCGGCGGCCTGCGCGGCGCGGGCGGCCACCACCATCCCGGCACGATCCCAGCGCACCGCGTCGCGGGGGTTGGTGACCTCGGGGCTGGAGTACTCCGGGTGGGCGTGGTCCACGTAGAAACGCGCCCCGTTGGTCAGCACCACGTTGGCGGTGCTGGCGTCGTCGGTGAGCTGGCTCGGGTCGGCCTCGGCGCGGGTCAGGTCGAAGCCGCGGGCGTCGCGCAGCGGCGACTCCTCGTCGTAGTCCCAGCGTTGCGCCAGGCGGACCCGACCTGAGGTGATCGCGTGGGCGTTGACCACCAACCCGGACATCCGCACCGGGTTGGCGTTGGGGTGCCCGGGGTGGCTGATCCCGAACTCGGTCTCCAGCCCCATCACCCGGTGCACCGACATGCGACCAGCATAGGGCGGGGGCCCCGAGCGCCCGGGGTGCCTGCCGGGGCACGGACCACGACCTGCCGTGCCCTTGGGCAGAACCCGTCCCCCGAGCCCCACGCATGGGCACACCGTCAGCGGCCACCGTTGCCGGGCACGCTCGCAGGCTCCCAGATGTTTGCCGAGTTGCTCCCGGGCTACTGCGCGACGGCTCCGTCGACCACGTCCCCCGCCGTGACCCGACCCAGGGCTCGGCGTGCCTGCATGCGGTGGACGTCCTGGATCGACATGGAGGCCGCGGCGATCGCGGCAGTGATCGCCGCCGCATCGTCGGCATAGCCCATGGGCAGGAAGTCGGGGATGGCGTCCAGGGGCAGGATGAAATAGGCGATGGCCCCGGCGAGGATCGCCTTGTGCCGCCACGGGGTGTCCTTGTCGCGCATTGCGAAGTAGGCGGCGACCACCTCGGTGGCGAACGGGACCCGGCCGACGACGGACCGGACCTTGGCCCAGAACCGACGGTCCTGCACCTGGTCGGGATGCGATGCACGAGTGCTCATCACTGCTCCTCCCCGGGCTCGGGCCCGGACGAGCGCTGCACCGGCGAGCGCAGCGCGAGAAGGATCTACCCGAAACCCACGCCGAGCAAACCCCGGCCGAAACAACCGACCAGGGCCGGTCCCCGGAAGGACCGACCCTCGTCGTGTGGTGCTGCGTGCGAACCTCTACCGCTCGGGAGCCCCCGGCAGGTCGAGGATCTGGCCCTTGATGATCTCGGCACGGGTGCCGAAGATCGCCTGCATGTTGTCGCCGACTTCCAGCACGCCGGCCGCGCCCAGGCTCTTGAGCTTGGGCTTGTCGACCTGGGACTTGTCCTTCACCGAGATGCGCAACCGGGTGATGCAGGCATCGACGCTGGTGATGTTGGCGAATCCACCGAACGCAGCCAGGATCTTCTCGGCCTGGGACATGTCCGCCCCGGCCTTCTGCTCGGATCCCGAGCCAGCGAGTTTCTCCTCGTCGGAGAGCTGCAACTCGTGCTCGCCGTACTCGGCCAGGGCCACATCGTCGGGATCACGGCCCGGGGTGGCAAGGTCCTTCCACTTCACTGCCCAGGTGAACAGGAAGTAGTAGATCGGCATCAGGATCAACCCGACGATGATCACAATCCAGAACGGCTCCTGGGTGGACCCGAACGGCAGCAGGCCGAACAGGAAGAAGTCGATGAAACCACCCGAGAAGGTCAGGCCGATCTGGGTGCCGGTCAAGTACATCACCATGAACGACAGGCCCGCGATCACCGCGTGGATGCCGAACAGCCAGGGAGCGATGAACAGGAAGGTGAACTCCAGGGGCTCGGTGATGCCAGTCAGGAACGAGGTCAGCGCTGCGGAGCCGAGGATGCCGGCCGCGATCTTCCGCTGGCTGGTCTTGGCCTGGCGGTACATGGCGTAGGCAGCGGCCGGCAGGCCGAACATCATGAACGGGAACTTGCCGGTCAGGTACTTGCCGGTGCCCTCGGTGAACTCCGGGGAGTTGACCGTCGCCACACCGCTCACGACCGGGTCGGGCGTAATTCCGCTGCTGATCTCGGCGAACTGGCCGAACCACATCCGGTTGTCCCCGGTGAACGTGACACCGGCGTCGTTGGTCCACGACCCGAACTGGAACCAGAACGGGCTGTACCAGATGTGGTGCAGGCCGAAGGGGATCAACGACCGCTCGATCAGGCCGAAGATGAACACGCCGATGGCGCCGGCTGCCTCGAGTTGGGTGGCCAGCCAGTTGATGCCGTCGGCGAAGTACGGCCAGATGAGGCACAGCAACACGCCGAGGAAGAGGGACACGAACGCGGTCATGATCGGGACGAAGCGCTTGCCGGCGAAGAACCCGAGGAACGGGGGCAGTTCGATCCGGAAGTACTTGTTGAAGGCCCACGCGGCCACCAGGCCGGACAGGATGCCGCCGAATACGCCCGTCTGGAGGCTGGGGATGCCCACGACGCTGGCGAACGCCGCGGGTGGGGTGTCGGGCCAGCCGAGATAGTCCGTCGTGGCCGCCAACGTGGTAGTGGTGGTGACCGACTCGACCTCACACTGGACGGCGTTGTCCGGGCAGACCGGCAGCGTCACCTGCTGGATGCCCATGAAGACACTGATGGTCTTGTTCATGACCAGGAAGCCGGTGGTGGCTGCGAGGGCTGCGATGCCGGAATCGCCGGTCAAGCCGATCGCGACGCCGATGGCGAACAGCAGTGCAAGGTTGGCGAAGACGACGTCACCTGCGCCCTCCATGGTGCTGGCGATCAGGTTGAACAGGCCCGGCGGAACCACGCCATCGGCTGGGTCGGCGATCTGGATGTACATGTTCTTCATGCCCGCGCCGATGCCCAAGAGCAGGCCGGCGGCCGGCAGGATCGCGACCGGGACCATCAGCGCCTTGCCGATGCGCTGCAGCTGGCCGAACACTCCGATCTTGTTCTTTGGAGGTGCTGTGCTTGTGGCCATCAGTGGCCCTCCTAGGGGGGTGGGGTGCGCCTACAGGGGGAAAACTACTCACATCTCCGGCGCGACGCGCGCCCGGCGCGCAGGCCGGCCTCCCCCGCCTCGGCAGCGCCCCCACCCACGCCCCCACCCACGCCCCCGGCAGTGCCGGTGAAGATCACAGGTACTGACCTGTGTTCGCAACCGTGTCGATGGAGCGGCCGGCCTCGGTGCCCTGCTTGCCGGCTACGAGCGTGCGGATGAACACGATCCGCTCACCCTTCTTGCCCGAGATCCGGGCCCAGTCGTCGGGGTTGGTCGTATTGGGCAGGTCCTCGTTCTCGCGGAACTCATCGACGCAGGCGGTCAGCAGGTGCGCGACCCGGATGCCCTTGAGGCCGGTCTCCAGGAACTCCTTGATCGCGCTCTTCTTGGCCCGCGCGACGATGTTCTCCAGCATTGCCCCGGAGTTGAAGTCCTTGAAGAACAGGGTCTCCTTGTCGCCGTTGGCGTAGGTCACCTCGAGGAACCGGTTCTCCTCGGACTCGGTGTACATCCGCTCCACCGTGCGGCGAATCATCGCCTCGCAGGTGGCCTGCGCCGAGCCACCGTGCTCGGCCAGATCATCGGGATGCAGCGGGAGATCCGGGGTCAGGTACTTGCTCAGGATGTCCCCGGCGGCCTGGGCGTCCGGGCGCTCGATGCGGATCTTCACGTCCAGGCGGCCCGGGCGCAGGATGGCCGGATCGATCATGTCCTCGCGGTTGGACGCACCGATCACGATGACGTTGGCCAGGCCCTCGACGCCGTCGATCTCCGAGAGCAGCTGCGGGACGATCGTGTTCTCGACGTCCGAGCTCACGCCGGTGCCGCGCGTGCGGAACAGCGAATCCATCTCGTCGAAGAACACGATGACCGGGGTGCCCTCGTTGGCCTTCTCCCGGGCGCGCTGGAACACCAGCCGGATGTGCCGCTCGGTCTCCCCGACGTACTTGTTGAGCAGTTCGGGGCCCTTGATGTTCAGGAAGTACGAGCGTGCCGCACCGCGCCCCTCGCGCTCGGCGACCTTGCGGGCCAGCGACGCGGCCACCGCTTTGGCGATCATCGTCTTGCCGCAGCCGGGCGGGCCGTACAGCAGGATGCCCTTGGGCGCGGCCAGCTTGTGCTCGCGGAACAGCTCGGCGTGCACGTAGGGCAGCTCGACGGCGTCGCGGATCATCTCGATCTGGCCGGCCAGGCCACCGATGTCGGTGTAGTCGACGTCCGGGACCTCCTCGAGGACGAGCTCCTCGACCTCGGACTTCGGGATCCGCTCGTAGACGTAGGCCGACCGCGGATCCAGGAGCAGTGAGTCGCCGGCGCGGATCGTCTGCCCACGCAGCGAATCGGCCAGCCGGACGACCCGCTCCTCGTCGGTGTGCCCGATGACCAGGACCCGGTCACCACCGTCGAGCATCTCCTTGAACATGACGACCTCGCCGACGCGCTCGAACTCCAGGCCGGCGATGACGTTCATGGCCTCGTTGACCATGACCTCCTGGCCGGGCACCAACTCGCCGATCCCCGGCGCCGGGCGGACCCGCAGCTTGCGGCCCTGGGCCGCGATGTCGATCGTGCCGTCCTCGTGGGCGGCCAGGAACACCGCGAAGCCATTGGGTGGGTCGGCGAGCCGGTCCACCTCGGCCTTGAGCGTCACGACCTGGTCGCGCGCGTCGCGCAGGGTGCTGGCCAGGCGTCGGTTGGTCTCCGCGAGCCGCTCAGCCTCGGCCTGCAGCGCGCGGATGCGGGCCTCGACCTCGGGGGGCACTGGCTGACCGGGCATGGCCACCTCCTGGCATCGGTGCCGATGCTCAGGACTCTATCCACACCCTGCACGTCGCGCAGCCGACATCGCGCTGGGGGCGGTCGGGGTGTCGGGCTCGTGCCGGGTCGCGTGGCGGGTCGCGTGGCGGGCGCGGGGGCCTCGCGCCGGGCGCGCGTCAGGGA
>JBAVKQ010000337.1:0-2674 GCA_049688395.1 Candidatus Nanopelagicales bacterium | reverse complement strand
GCCCACGTCTTCCTCGACGAGGACAAGGTGGCAGCCCTCCAAGCAGCCACCAGCAAAGACGACGTCACCACCGTGCTGGACAGCGTGACCCTGGCCTGACCCCGACCCGACCGGATCGATCCACCGCATGGAGCTCGAGCAGTTCACCGATCCGGTCGAGGCAGTGACCGGTGAGACCACCATCAAGGTGACCATCGAACCGTGGCCTGGTGTTCCGCCGAGGGGCCCTGCCCGGCAGGATGGGGGCCCTCGGCGGACCGATGTCCAGAGCCAGTGACTCCAGGGGGCAGCCATGTACGCGCAGGAACGGCAGGCGGCGATCCTCGACCTGGCCCGGGACGCCGGCCGGGTCGAGGTGGCTCGGTTGGCCGAGGAGCTCGACGTCACGCCGGAGACTGTCCGCCGGGACCTCAGCGCCCTGGCGCGGACCGGCCTGATCCGCCGGGTGCACGGTGGGGCCATCCTGGCCGAGGCCAATGCCAACGGCTTCGAGCCGGCTCTGGCCGTGCGCGAATCGGTGCACACCAGGGAGAAGGCGCGGATCGCCCACGCGGCCCTGGACTGGCTGCCCGAACAGGGCGCGATCGCGCTGGACGGCGGTTCGACCACCCACCAGTTCGCCGAGATCCTGCCCTTCGACCGGGCCCTGACCGTGGTGACCAACAACCTGGCGATCGCACTGCCGCTGGCCGACCGCACCGATCTCACAGTGCACATCGTCGGCGGGCGGCTGCGCGGGCGCACCCTGACCACCGTCGACGAGGTGGCGCTGGACTACCTGCGCGGGGTCCACCTCGACGTGGTGTTCCTGGGGACCAACGGCTTCTCGATCGAGCGCGGCCTGACCACCCCGGACAGCGCGGAGGCGGCGGTGAAGCGCGCGTTCGTCGCTGCGGCCCGCACCAAGGTCCTGCTCAGCGACCACACCAAGTACGGCCGGGACCACTTCGCGCACGTCGCGGACCTGGCCCAGATCGACGTGGTCGTCACCGATACCGACCTGCCCGACGCCGCGGTGGCCAACATCTCCGCCGCCGGGCCCCAGGTGATCCGAGCCTGATCGATCCGAGCCTGATCGATCCGAGCCTGATCGATCCGGGTCAGTCGATCCGGGCGATCATCGGCAACCGGGACCGGGTCGCGGCGGCCACGACCAGGCCGACGAGGATCGGCAGGCCCAGGACCAGGGCTGCGACCAAACCCCACGGGATGACCAGGAAGCTGTCGGGGATCGGGGCGCCGGTCAGGTCAGTGCTCCCCGGTGCCAGCCCGGAGGACGCACTCGAGGTCAACGGATAGGTGATCGCCACGCCCGGGATGAAGCCGACCGCGACACCCAGCACCGCGCCGAGGAACGCGATCGACGCACCGTAGACCCCCGCGATCCGCCGCCGCATCCGCGGTGCCGCCCCGACCGCGCCGAGGGTGGCGAAGTCCGCGCGCGCATCGGACAGGGCCAGCAGGGCGGCGGTCATCGAGCCAGCCAGCGCGAGGAGGCCGGCCGCGACGCCCAGCGTCAGGGTGATCACCCAGCTCGGGTCCGACCAGCCGGTCTCCACGGAGGCACCCGCTCCCACGCCACCGGCCCGGGCCAGGGTCGGCGAGGACTCGAGCGAAGCCTGCAGCCGCTCCTGGTCGGCGGTGCCCAGGTCGGTCTCGGCGTCGATGCGCACCACCCCGGTCACGGGCGCCACGCCGGCCTCGGCCACGAGCGAGTCCGGCAGGATCACACTGGCCGGCAGGGAGACTCCGGCGAGCCGCACCGCCACGATCGGCGCGGTGAACGACTCGAGGATCTTCGGCGGGATCTCGCCGTCCTGCGAGCCCCGCGCGACGGTGTCCACCCGCGCGGTCCCGGCGGTCGGGCCGTCGGTGAGGCGCAGCAGGACGACCTTCCCATCAGCCAGCGCGGCCGCCGCAGTACGGGCCTGGTCGTCGGTCAGGGCGCTGCGCACAGCAGCCAGTCCGTCGTTCCCGACGAGCACCTGGGAGCCGAACCACAGCGGCCCCCTGGAGACCGACGCGTTGTTCTCCTGGGCGGCACCGGGCGACGTGGGATCGATCACGGCTCCGTCGGCGGGGATCACGTCGGTGGTGCTCAGTACCATCGTCGGGGCGTCCCCTGGGGCCCACATCTCCGGCATGACCGGCACCAGGGTCGCGGTGGACCCGGGCATCTGCGCGGTGAGCTCGTCGACCAACGACCGCCACACCCCTGGCCCGAACGTCGCGACGTAGTCCGACGGCTGGATCACCGCTGCGCCGGCCGGGCCGTTGGGCACGTACTCGGCCCGGCCCTGTGCCGCGTCCGAGCCGCTGGCGATGGCCAGGGCGACGGCCCCGGCGACCACCGCGGTCACCGCGGCCACGGCGGGGGCGGTACGCAACTGGTTGCGGGCCATGTCGCGCAGGGCGTAGCGCCCGGGCAGGGGGGCGCGCCGGGCCGCGCGGGCCAGCAGCGAGATCGCCAGCGGGGCCAACAGCACCGCGCCGAGCACCACGAGCAGCGCGCAGGCAGCGATGAACAGGGTCCCGTCGCCGCCCGACGTCGTCCCGTCCTCGGTGGGGGTGACCCGGCCGGACGCGGTGGCACCCAGGTAGGCCAACCCGGCGCCGACGGCGACCATCGCCCCGCCCACCAACGGGTGCCAGTGCGCCGACCGGGCCTGCGGCC
>JBAVKQ010000336.1:0-15600 GCA_049688395.1 Candidatus Nanopelagicales bacterium | reverse complement strand
CCTGGCCGTCGACGCCGGCGCGGACGGGCTGATGGTGGCCGCGCCCGCCTACGCGCTGCCCACCCCCGAGGAGCTCGGCCGGCACGTGCGCGCGGTCCTCGACGCGGCCCCGTTGCCGACCGTCCTCTACGACTACCCGGGACGCACAGGGGTGCCGTTCACCGAGCGGGCACTGGACCACGTCGCCGCAGACCCCCTCGTGGTCGGCATCAAGGAGGCCTCCGGCGACCTGACCCGGGTGCGCCGGCTGCGCCGCCGGTACGGCGACGACCTGCCGATCATCTGCGGGGCGGACGCGATCGCGATGCGCTACTTCGAGCTCGGTGTGGACACCTGGATCGGTGGCGCGGCCAACGCCCTGCCGGCCGAGCACGTCGCCCTGCTCGACGCCGCCCTGGCCGGCGACACCGACGCCGCGTGGGCGTGGCAGAAGCAGCTCATGCCGATCCTGCGCAGCGTCGAGCGCACCCACTACGTGGCCAAGGTCCGCCACGCCCTGGAGCTGCGCGGCATCCCGGTCGGCCCGCCGCGCCAACCGCTCGCTGCAGTGGGCGAATCCGAGGCCCACGAGGTGGCGTCCCGGCTGGCCGTCGCTCTGGGCAGCACCGACACAGCGCCCTCCTCGACCAGGCACGGGCCGGCGGCCCCCGACGCCACGGCCCTGCCGATGCACACGGGCGCCTACATCGACGGCGCGTTCGCCCCGGCCGCCGATGGCGCGACCATGCCGGTCACCGACCCGGCCACCGGCCAGGAGGTCGGCCAGGTCGCTGCCTGCGGAGCCGCCGATATCGACCGCGCCGTGGCCGCCGCCCGCGACGTGTTCGAGCGCGGCGACTGGTCGCGGGCCCATCCCGCGCACCGACGCCGGGTGCTGACCCGGTTCGCCAAGCTGATCGAGCGGCACGCCGAGGACCTCGCCCGGCTGGACTCGTTGGAGGCCGGCAAGCCGATCACCGACTGCCGAGAGGGTGACCTGCCCGAGACCGCCGAGGCGTTCCGCTGGTACGCCGAGGCGATCGACAAGGTGTACGACCGGGTGGCCCCGACTGGCCCGGACGTGGTCGCACGGATCACCCGGGAGCCGATCGGGGTGGTCGGGGCGGTCATCCCGTGGAACTTCCCGTCGCTGATGTTCGCGTGGAAGGTGGCCCCCGCCCTGGCGATGGGCAACTCGGTGGTGGTCAAGCCCGCCGAGCAGACCAGCCTGTCCGCACTGCTGCTGGCCGAGCTGGGCCGCGACGCCGGGCTGCCCACGGGGGTGTTGAACGTGGTGCCGGGCCTCGGCGAGCAGGCCGGCGCAGCCCTGGGTCTGCACCCGGACGTGGACCTGGTCACGTTCACCGGGTCCACCGAGGTCGGTCGGCTGTTCCTGGAGTACTCGGCGCGCTCCAACCTCAAGCGGATCACCTTGGAGTGCGGCGGCAAGAGCCCGCAGGTGGTGCTGGCCGATGTGCGCGATCTCGACGAGGTGGCCGCCGAGGCCGTGCGCGCGGCGTTCTGGAACATGGGCGAGAACTGCTCGGCCGGGTCGCGGATCCTGGTGCACCGCTCGGTCCATGCCGAGCTCATGGCGAGCCTGGTGCGCGCAACCGCGGACCTGCGCGTGGGGCACCCCAGCGAGCCGCGCACCCAGGTCGGTCCGCTGATCGACGCGGCGGCGTGCACGCGAAGTGCGCAGTACGTGGCGCGTGGCGTGGCTGACGGTGCCCACATCGCGGTGGGCGGGGGTGCGGTGCTCGAGGAGACCGGCGGCTGGTTCTTCGCCCCGACGGTTCTCGACCGCGTGCCGGTGGACTCGCCGGTGGCCACCGAGGAGATCTTCGGACCCATCGTCGCGGTGATCCCGTTCGACTCCGAGGAGCAGGCGATCACGATGGCCAACGCCACCACCTACGGCCTGGCCGCGTCGGTATGGACCGACGACCTCGACGCCGCGCACCGGTTGGCCCGGCTGATCCGGGCCGGCACGGTGAGCATCAACTGCTACTCCGAGGGCGACATCAGCACCCCGTTCGGAGGCTACCGGCAGTCCGGGTTCGGCGGCCGGGACAAGGGTCTGGACGCCCTGGAGCAGTACGCGCAGACCAAGACCACCTGGTTGCGGGTGCGTTGGTGATGAGCCTGACCAGGAGGGTCCGATGAGGTCCACGAGCGTCATCCACTGCGTCGAGTCGCACACCGAGGGGATGCCTACCCGGGTGGTCGTCGGCGGGGTCGGGGTGCTGCCCGGCGAGACGATGGAGGCCCGCCGCCAGCACCTGATCCACGCCCGCGACGACCTGCGCACGTTCCTGATGTACGAGCCGCGCGGGCACGGCGCGATGAGCGGGGCGATCCTGCAACCGCCGACCCGCCCGGACGCGGAATGGGGCGTGCTCTACATCGAGGTGGCCGGCGCCCTGCCGATGTGCGGGCACGGCACGATCGGGGTGGCGACCGTGCTCGTGGAGACCGGCATGGTGGCAGTCGCCGAGCCGGTGACCACGATCCGCCTGGACACCCCTGCCGGGCTGGTGGTCGCCGAGGTCGACGTGCACGAGGGTCGCGCCGAGCGGGTCACGATCCGCAATGTGGACTCGTTCGTGACCGCGCTGGACGCGGTCGTGGACGTGCCCGGGTACGGGCCGGTGCGCCACGACGTGGCGTTCGGCGGCAACTTCTACGCCATCGCCGACCTGGCCGAGGTCGGCATCCCGTACGGACAGGAGCACGCGAGGGAGCTGATGGCCTTCGGCCTGGCGCTGCTCGACGCGATCGACGCGGTAGGCCCCCCGGTGCATCCCGGCGAGCCCGGCATCCATGGCTGCCACCACGCCCAACTCGTGGCCCCCGGCTCGACCGCGGCGCACTCCCGGCACGCGATGGTGATCCGGCCCGGGTACTTCGACCGCTCCCCCTGCGGCACCGGCACCAGCGCTCGGATGGCCGCGCTGCACGCCCGCGGCGAACTGGCGATGGGGGCCGAGTTCGTCAACGAGTCGCTGCTGGGCCGGGCGTTCCTTGGCCGGCTCGTGGAACGCTCGGAGGTCGCGGGCATCGACGCGGTCCTCCCCACGATCACCGGCAGCGCCTGGGTCACCGGCACCGCCCAGTACCTGCTGGACCCGACCGACCCGTTCCCCCGGGGCTTCCTGCTCGGCTGAGCTCTACGCGCACGCCCCTCATGATCCGTGCGGGTTGCACGGTCTCTTGCGCATCGAACCCGCACGGATCGTGGAACGGCCTCCACGCGTGGGCGACCGACCGCTGGCAGACTGGCCGACCATGAGCGACGCACCTGCGATCCAGGCCCACGGCCTGGCCAAGGCCTACGGCACGCTGCGCGCGGTGGACGGGGTCGACCTCCGCGTCGATGTCGGCCAGTGCGTGGCACTGCTGGGCCCCAATGGCGCCGGCAAGACCACGGCGACCGAGATCCTGGCCGGCTACCGGCACCGGGACGCCGGCCAGGTGACGGTGCTCGGCGTCGACCCTGCGCGGGCCGACCGGCGGTGGCGTACCCGGATCGGCATCGTGCTCCAGTCGGTCAACGACCTCGGAGAGCTGACCGTGGCCGAGTCGTTGGCGCACTTCGCCGGGTACTACCCGGACCCGCGGCCCGTGGACGAGGTCTTGCACCAGGTCGGGTTGACGACCAAGGCCGGCGCGCGCGGTCGCACGTTGTCCGGTGGCCAGCGGCGTCGACTCGACGTGGGCCTGGGCATCATCGGCCGACCTGACCTGCTGTTCCTCGACGAGCCGACGACCGGCTTCGATCCGGAGGCGCGCCGGGAGTTCTGGGCGCTGATCGAGACGCTCAAGGCCGAGGGCACGACGATCCTGCTCACGACCCACTACCTGGACGAGGCTGAGGCGCTGGCCGATCAGGTCGGTGTGATCAACCGCGGCCGGGTGGTCGCGTTCGACCAGCCCGCGGAGTTGGGCGGACGGCACACCGGTCAGGCCCGGGTCTCCTGGACCGAGGACGAGCAAGCCCGCGTGCAGGACACCGCCACCCCGACCGCGGTGGTCGCGTACCTGTCCGCGCGGTTCGGTGGCGAGGTGCCGAACCTCGCGGTCACCCGGCCCTCGCTGGAGGACACCTACCTGCGCCTGGTCAACGGTGCCGGCCAGGAGACGACGTCAGCGGAGGACCGGCAGTGAGCGCGCCGACCACCCGACCCACGCTGCCGCACCCGCCCGGCGCCCTGGCGATCGGCCTGTCCCGGATCGGCATCGAGTGCAAGATGCTCTTCCGCGACCGCGAGTCCGCGGTGTTCACCCTCGCCCTGCCGATGATCCTGATGATCGTGTTCGGCTCCGTGTTCGGCAACCAGGAGCTCGGGCCGACCGGGATCACATTCGCCCAGTACTTCGTGGCCGGGATGATCGCCTCGGGCATCCTCTACACGAGCTTCCAGAACCTGGCCATCGGGATCCCGCAGGAGCGCGACGAGGGGACGCTCAAACGCCTCGAGGGCACGCCCATGCCGAAGGCCGCGTACTTCATCGGCAAGGTCGGCATGGTGTTCTTCGTGTACGTCCTCCAGCTGGCGCTGCTGATGGGCATCGGCGTGCTGCTCTTCGACGTGGCCCTGCCCGACAGTGCGGCCAAGTGGGGCGCGCTGGCCTGGCTGAGCCTGCTGGGCCTGATCACCTGGACGCTGCTGGGCCTGGCCTTCTCCTCGGTGCCGAAGTCGGGCAAGGGCGCCTCGGCGATCGTGACGCCCATCATCCTGGTGCTGCAGTTCACCTCGGGGGTGTTCTTCCTCTACAGCGACCTGCCCACGTGGATGCAGCAGTTCGCGGCACTGTTCCCCCTGAAGTGGCTCACCCAGGGGATGCGCTACGTCTTCCTGCCGCAGGAGGCGGCGGTCCTGGAGGTCGCCGGCTCGTTCGAGATGCCACGGGTGGCGCTGGTACTGGTCGCCTGGACGCTGCTCAGCGCGATCCTGGCCGGAGCGTTCTTCCGCTGGCGGCGCCGTGGGGACGGGTAGCGCGCGGCGGATCGCTGCCACACGCATGGGGCGCGGACGACGGGGTAGAGGACGCTGCCGGGACGACGCCACCGGTGTGGACGCACCCGCGGCGCGGCCCTAGCCTCGACCCGGAACCAGCGACCAGCGAACCAGCGACCAGCGCTCAGGAAGGACCGCCCATGGCACGCGTGGTGCACTTCGAGATCCAGGCCGGGGACATCGAGCGGGCCAAGGCGTTCTACGCCAATGCCTTCGGATGGACCTTCGAGGATTTCAGCCACTTCGTCGACTCCCCCTACTGGGGGGTGACTGCCGGGCGTCCCGACGAGCCGGGCATCGACGGCGGGCTCCTGCTGCGCCCGCTGCCCCCACCCGAAGCCGGTCAGGGCACGAACGCCTACGTGTGCACATTGGGTGTCGAGGACTACGACGCGGCGCACCAGCGCATCCTCGCCGCCGGGGGAATCGTGGCCATGCCCAAGTACGCCCTGCCCGGCATGGCGTGGCAGGGCTACTACCTCGACAGTGAGGGCAACACGTTCGGCATCCACCAGCCCGATCCCGAGGCCCGGTAGCACCTCGCCCGGTCGCGGCGCGTCCACGGACCGTCCCGTCCCGTCCACCAGTCCCGTTTCGTCCACGTCCCGTCCACATCCACCCACCCCGGAGAGGGGCTCCTCATCAACATCCTCGACCAGTACGTCGCCGCATCCGACCGCTACGAGCAGATGCCCTACCGCCGCGTGGGTCGCAGCGGCCTGAAGCTGCCGGCGATCTCCCTGGGCGCCTGGCACAACTTCGGCGACGACACCCCGATCCAGCGCCAGCGCGACATCCTGCGCCGTGCCTTCGACCTCGGGGTCACGCACTTCGACCTGGCCAACAACTACGGCCCGCCGTACGGCACCGCCGAGACCAACGTGGGTCGCATCCTCGCCGAGGACTTCGCCCGGCATCGCGACGAGCTGGTCCTGTCCACGAAGGCCGGCTGGGACATGTGGCCCGGACCGTACGGCGACCTCGGGTCGCGCAAGTACCTGCTCGGGTCGCTGGACCAGTCGCTGAAGCGGCTGCGCGTCGACTACGTCGACATCTTCTACCACCACCGCTTCGACCCGGACACCCCACTCGAGGAGACGATGGGCGCACTGGATCACGCGGTGCGCTCGGGCCGGGCCCGCTACGTCGGGATCTCGTCGTACTCCGCGCAGCGCACGCGCCAGGCGGTGGCGATCCTGCGCGAGCTGGGCACTCCCCTGCTGATCCACCAGCCGTCCTACTCGATGCTCAACCGGTGGCTGGAGGACGAGCTGCTCGACGTCCTGGGCGACGAGGGCGTGGGCTGCATCGGGTTCTCGCCGCTGGCCCAGGGGATGCTGACCTCCCGCTACCTCGGCGAGGTGCCCGAGGACTCCCGGATGGCCCAGGACAAGAGCCTGTCCGCCGGGCTGCTCACCGACGAGAACCGGGCGCACATCCGCGCCCTGAACGAGATCGCCGCGGCGCGGGGCCAGACCCTGGCCCAGATGGCGATCGCGTGGGTGCTGCGCGACCCGCGGGTGACCTCCGCGTTGATCGGCGCATCCAGCGTCGGCCAGCTCGAGGACAGCCTGGCCGCGGTGGCGCGCCTGGACTTCTCCGCCGACGAGCTGGCAGCCATCGACGTGCACGCGGTCGAGGGCGGCATCAACCTCTGGGCGGGTCCGAGCACCGCCTGACCCCGGACACCTGACGACCCGCCCGCACGAGGTGCGCCTTCCTCGGCGCTCTCACTGACCAGCAGGCGGCACGGGCGCCCTGGTGTGCACCGCCACCGTGAGGAGCACGGCGCAGTCGACCACCGCGAGCAACTCGTGGCGGGCGGCAGGGATGCGCAGGAGATCGCCGGCTGCTCCGTCCCAGGAGGTGCTGCCCGCACTGAGCCGCACCTCGCCGGCGAGCACCTGCAGGGTCGCCTCGCCCGGGTTCTCGTGCTCGTCGAGCACGGTCCCCTGGGTCATCGCGATGACGGTCTGGCGCAGCACGCGCTCATGCCCGCCCTGGATCGTCACCGCGCTCCGCCCGGCAGGCACCTGACGGGCGAGCTCGGCGTGCTCGCGCACCAGCGCGTCCAAGGAGAACTTCTCCATGTCTGACTCCTCTCGTAGTGTTGACCGGGGGCCACCTCAGTGACCTGCTCAGATCCAGTTCTCGCGCCGCGCAGTCCCAGTCGGCTCACTCACCCACTGGGCTCAGTGCTTGCGCAGCATCGTGATCAGATCCTTCTTGCGCTTGGCCGAGTAGTTGGACAGCCCTAGCTCCTTGGCTCGACCGCGCAACTCCCTGACCGTCCAGTCCTCGTAGGAGCCGGCCTCGCCGCCGGCCCGGCCGACCTCGGATCGGCCCCGGTTCGCTGCGGCGTTCGAGATCCGCGCGGCCTTCTCCTTGGACGCCCCGTCCTCGCGCAGGGACTCGTACATCTCCGGGTCCTTCAATGACGAGTTCTCGCTGCTTGGCATGACGTCCTCCTGGGGATCGGTTGCGCGCACCGCGGTGCGTCCAATGGGTTCGCCGGTCAGAACACGGGCTTGCCGCCGGTCACGCCGAGCACGGTGCCCGACACATAGCTGGCGTCGCGTTCGCTGGCCAGGAACACGAAGGCCGGCGCCACCTCCGCGGGCTGCCCGGCACGCCCCAGCGGGGTGTCGGTGCCGAAGTTCTCGAGCTTCTCGACCGGCTGAGTAGCCGGCTGCAGGGGCGTCCAGATCGGGCCCGGAGCGACCGCGTTGACCCGGATCCCGCGTGGGCCGAGCTCGGCGGCCAGATTCACGGTCAGGTTGTTGATCGCGGCCTTCGTCGCGGCGTAGTCCAGCAGCGAGGTCGAGGGCTCGTAGGCCTGGATGGAGCTGACATTGATGACGGCGGCCCCGGACTGCGTGTGGGGCACGGCAGCCCGGGTCATCCAGAACAAGCTGTAGAGGTTGGTGCGGAACACCCGGTCGAGGTCGTCGTCGCGCAACTCGCCCAGGCTGTCGTCGCGGGCGTGCTGGTAGCCGGCATTGTTGACCAGGACATCGATCTGGCCGAACGCGGCCACCACGCTGTCGACCACGACCTCGCAGGAGGCGCGGTCGCGCAGGTCCGCGGCCATCGCGACCCCGCGGGTCCCCGCCGCCTCGATCAGGGCCAACGTGGCCTGGGCGTCGACGCGCTCCTCGGGCAGGTAGGTGAACGCCACATCGGCACCCTCCCGCGCGAACGCGATGGCCACCGCGCGGCCGATCCCGGAGTCCCCACCGGTGATCAGCGTGCTCCGGCCGATCAGACGGCCATATCCTTGGTAGGTGTCCTCGCCATGGTCAGGCACGGGCACCATCTGCTCGGTCAGACCCGGCGGCTGCTGCTGCTGGGCGGGGAATGCCGCATCGTCGGGGCCGATGGCGCCCTGCTCGGGGGTCGTGGGGCCGGACGTCGGCGCCTTGGTCTGCTCACTCATCGGAACCTCCTGATCGACTCTTCGGGACGTCTGACCTGCTCAGGCCGCACCCGCCGGGCTACCGGGGCTCGAAGCGGACCTCGCGGGTCCTGGCCGCGTTGTCGCGGGGGCCCCACACGATCAGCGCCAGGAGCAGCCAGACACCCCCGGCGATCATGAGGATGATCCCGACCATGTCCAGGTCCAGACCGGCCACCTGCACGTCGACGGCAAATGCCAGGATCGCGCCGATGGCCAACAGGAAGATGCTCACGCCGAGGCCCATGGTGGGTCCCCCTCTCGTAGGTGCTCGATGACAGCCGTCTACCCGGAGTCCAGCCGGCCATACGGGCTCGGCGACGGGACGCCCCAGGCGCGCGCGGCGCCTGGAAGGCACCCGCGAGATCCGGCACGGCCCCTCGGCATCCCGCACGCTGACTCCGTGCGCCGAGCGTGCCCCGTTGGGCGAACTCCGCCCGGTCCCGTGAAGTCTCACTAGGCTGGTCGCCATGCTCGAGGTCCGTGATGTGTCCCATTCCTTCGGCGAGCGACAGGTGCTCGACGAGGTGACCTTCGCCGTGCCTCCCGGCATCGTGACCGGCCTGCTCGGACCGAACGGCGCGGGCAAGACCACCCTGATGCGCGTCCTGTTCGGCGTGATCGCCCCGGATCGCGGCCAGACCCGCTGGCATGGTCAGCCGGTGCAGCCGACCGATCGCCGCCGCTGGGGCTACATGCCCCAGGAGCGCGGCCTGTATCCGGCGATGCCGGCCGGGGAGCAGCTGGTCTACCTCGCCCGCCTGCACGGGGTGTCACGTACCGATGCCACCGCGTCGGCGCGCGAGCTGCTCGACGAGCTCGGCCTGGCCGACCGCTGGGACGACCGCCCCGACAAGCTGTCCGGTGGCATGGCGCAGCGCCTGCAGCTCGCAGCCGCGCTCGTGCACCAGCCCGAGGTGATCGTGCTCGACGAGCCGTTCGCCGGACTGGACCCGGTCGCCGTCGACGAGTTGTCCGCGACCCTGACCGAGCGGGTCCGGGCCGGGATGACGGTGCTGTTCTCCAGCCACCAGCTCGACCTGGTCCAGGACCTGTGCGAGTCGATCGTGATGCTGCACGAGGGGCGCACGGTCCTGGCCGGTCGGGTGGCCGACCTGCGGGCCTCCTCCGGGCGCCGGCAGCTGCGCCTGACCCTGTCGGGCACCGACCACCGGTGGCTGGCGGCCCATCCGCAGGTGCGGATCGTCGAGGACCGCGCCGATGTGCTGCGGCTGGACCTGCCGCCGGGGACCGACCCCCTGGCGGTGCTCGACGACGCCCGGCGCGCCGGGGCGGTCACGGATTTCGGCCTGGACCTGCCCACGCTCTCGGAGCTGTTCATGGGCGCGGCCGGCGAGCTCGCGGAGGTGAACTGATGCTGGGATCCACCTGGTGGTCCGGGGTGTGGCTGGTCGCCGGGCGCAGCCTGTCCGAGGGGCTGCACTCGAAGGCCCTGCGGATCACCACGCTCATCCTGCTCGCGATCGGGCTGGCGGTGGTCTTCGTGCCGCGCCTGTTCAGCGGCGGCCAGGCGACCTACACGCTGGCGACTGTCGGCGAGGTGAGCGCACCGCTGCGCGCCCAGGTCGATGCCGCGGGGCAGGCTGCTGAGTTCGGCGTGGCCTACGCGACCGTCACCGATGGGGCGAGCGCGGAGGCGGTCGTCCGGGCCGGCGACGCCACCGTGGCGCTGGCCGGCGACACGCTCTACGTGCGCAGCGACGCGCCGGCCTCGTTCGCAGCGATCGTGACCCAAGCGGTCGTGGCGCAGGAGTCGGCCGGGCAGCTGGCCGGGGCGGGCCTGAGTGCCGAGCAGATCGCTGCCCTGTCGGCCATCGAGCCACCGAGCCAGGTGGAGGTGGGCCCGGCCACCGACGAGGGCCGGGCCGGGGTCGGCTTCGTCGTGGGGATCGTGCTGTACCTCGCGCTGATCGTCGCCGGCCAGTCGTTGGCCGTGAACGTGGGCATGGAGAAATCCAGCCGGATCGCCGAGGTGCTGCTGGCCGTCCTGCGGCCCAGCCAGATCCTGGTCGGCAACGTGATCGGCATGGGCCTGCGCACCCTGATCCAACTGCTCGCGCTGACCGTGCCCATCCTCACGGCGATCGCCCTGACCGATGGCCTGAGCCTGCCGACCGTGACCTCCGCCGACATCGCACTGGGCGTGCTGTGGTTCGTCGTCGGGTACCTGGTGTACGCGTTCCTGTTCGCGGCGACCGCGGTGCTCGTGGACAAGGTGACCGATGTGGGCGCTGCCACCATGCCCGTGATGATCCTGCTGGTCGTGGCCTACCTGGCCGCGGTGACCGCGGTTCCCATCGACCCGGGGTCCAGCCTGAGCGTGTTCGTATCGATGTTCCCGCTGACCTCGCCCATGGCGATGCCGGTGCGATGGGCCTCGGGGACGGTGCCGGTCTGGGAACTCGTCGCGAGCCTGGCGCTGGCCACCGGCGCGGCGGTGCTGATCGCCTGGTTCGGCGCCCGGGTGTACCAGCGGGCACTGGTGGTCACCGGGCGGAAGGTGAAGCTGCGCGAGGTGCTGCGCGCCGGGCGCTGATCGACAGCCATCGCGCCGCCCCCGCCCGCCCAGCCCGCATCCGCGCAGCCGCCGCCCGTGTCTCCCGTCGGATCGATCCAAGATCGCTGGGCATCCGCCCGGTTCATCCAAGTTCGCTGGGGGCTAACGACCTCGAACTTGGATGGATCCGCCGTCGGCGGGGCGGGGCGGGGGCAGGGACCGGGCGGTCAGCGGCGCGCGCCGCGGTTGAGCAGCGCCATCCCCTCGGTCAGCCCGTCCACGGTCAGACCGAACATGGGCATGACCTCGCCGATGTCCTCGATCGTGGTGCCCGGCCAGCCCGGCGCCGGCTCCGGGTTCAGCCATACCGCGTCGGTGAAGTGCTCACGCAGGATCCGCAGCCAGCCCAGGCCCGACACGTCGTCCGGGCCGGCGACTGACCAGTGCCCCCCGGAGTGCAGCTCGTAGGGGGCCATCAGCGCATCACCGACCATGATCAGCTTGTAGTGCGACGCGCACTGGCGCATCAGGTCCGGGATCGTGATCGGCTCGGCGAACGACGTGGTGGCGTACACCTGCCCATAGATCGTGTTGTGGAAGTAGTAGGTGCGCAGCTCCTTGAAGTGCGTGGCCTTCTTCGTGGCGCTGAACAGCTGGGACATCAGCTCGGTGTAGGGATACATCGAACCGCCGACGTCGATCATCAGGATCACGTGCGTGTTCGGCCGGCTCGGCGGCCTGGTGACGACCTCGATCTCGCCGGCGTTGCGCGCGGTCGCGTCGATCGTGGCGTCGATGTCCAGCTCGTCGGCGGCCCCGTCTCGCACGAACGCGCGCAGCCGGCGCAGCGCCACCTCGAGCTGGCGGATGTCCAGGGTCACGTCCGAGCGGTAGCCGCGGTACCGCCGCGCATCGGCCACCTGGATCGCGGCCCGGCCGCCCCCGGACGATCCGGTGCTCAGCCCGCTGGCCGAGCTGCCCCCCTGCCCGAACGGGGACGTGCCGCCGGTGCCGATCCAGTACGGGCCGCCGTCGTGGCGCTCGGTCTGCTCGCGCAGCCGCTTCTGGTACTCGGCGAGCAGCTCGTCGAGGTCGGGCAGCTCGGCGTCCCCGGCTGCCCGCTCCCCGCGCTCGGCCACCTCGTCGAGCCACTCGCGCATCTCGTCGGACAGGCTGAGCAGCCCGCGATACTCGGCGGCGAACGCCCGGTCGAAGGCGTCGAGATGCCCCTCGTGGTGGATCAGGATGGCGCGGGCCACGTGGTAGTAGCCGGTGACGCTGTTGCGATGCGCTCCGGCGGCCAGCGCCCGGCCCAGGGCGAGGGCCTCGGTGGTGCCGACGGGCACCCGCTCGGCGCGCAGCCGGTACAGCAGGGGCAGGTACATCAGTACCTGCGCCGGTTCCGGCCGGTGATCTGATCGGTGAACGCCGTGAGGTCCTGCTCCTTCTTGAGCAGCGTGCCCAGGAACGGCGTGCTCTCGTTGAGCTCGACGGCGTCGGGTTGGGCCAGACGCAGCATCGCGATCCAGTCGATCAGCTCGCTGGTCGAGGGCTTCTTGCGCACCCGGTCCATGCCGCGCACGGCGTAGAACGCGTCGAGGGCCTGGCTCAGCAGGGTGTCGTCCAGGCCCGGGTGGTGCACCTCGACGATGCGGGCCATCAGGTCCGCGGCCGGGAAGTCGATGAAGTGGAAGACACACCGCCGCAGGAACGCGTCGGGCAGCTCCTTCTCCGCGTTGCTGGTGATGATCACCACGGGTCGGTGCTCCGCGGCGATCGTCGCACCGGTCTCCGGGATCGTGAACCGCATCCGGTCCAGCTCGTGGAGCAGGTCGTTGGGGAACTCCAGGTCGGCCTTGTCGATCTCGTCGATGAGCAGCACCACCCGCTCCGGCGCGCGGAACGCCCGGCCCATCGGGCCGAGATGGATGTAGTCGGCGATGGCGCGCACGTCGTGGTCGCCGAACCGGCTGTCGTAGAGCCGCTGGACGGTGTCGTAGGTGTAGAGGCCCTCCTGGGCGCGGGTCGTGCTCTTGACGTTCCAGGTGATCAACTCCATGCCCAGCGCCTGGGCGACCGCCTCGGCGAGCAGCGTCTTGCCGGTGCCTGGTTCACCGCGGACCAGCAGCGGCTTGCGCAGCACCAGGGCGCAGCGCACGGCCGTCTCGAGTGCGGGGTCGGTCAAGTAGGACGACGTGCCGGTGAACTCCAGCTCGGCCATGCGGGCTCCTTCAGGGGGCGATGTTGAACCGGGCGATGGTCCGCGCGGCGAGTTCGAGGTCCCCGGCCGACTCGACCGGCGCCGTACCGCGGCCGCAGGCCAGCGACACGTAGGCGGGGAACGACATCGTGAGGGCCACCGTCGGCGCCTCGACGGGGTCGCAGGCCCGGGCCCGGCCGTCCGCGCTGCGCACAACGGTGTCGCTGAACGTCACCCCCGGCCCGGTACAGGTGACCGCCACGGTGGCGCCGACCGGTGCGTCCACGGCCTTGGCCCAGACCCGGCCCAGCGAACTGCGCATGCGCGCGGCAGCCACGTGCGCGGCCGGTGTGTCGAGGTGGCCCGGGTCGTCGACGGCCAGCCGGATGTCCTGCTCATGCACCCAGGTGTCGAAGATGCGCATCGACAGCAGGTCCTCCAGGGTGCTCATCGACCCGAGCGGGGTGCGGTACCGGCCGTCGGGGTCGGTGGCGCGGGCCGTGCGCAGGGCGGCCTCCCGGTCGGCGATCGTCACGTCGAACTCGGCGAGGACCTCTTCGCGGGAGCGGAGGCGGCGCAGGTCGACAGGCACCTCGGTGATCCGGCTGAACGGGCTCGTGACGTGCGGCAGGGCAGTCCAGTCCGGCTCGTGCGGCGGATCGACTCGGCCCAGCTGGGAGGCCTCGATCCACAGCGCGTGCGCCACGATGTCGGCCACTGTCCAGCCCGGCAGGAGCGACGGGGCCCGCCACGGAGCGCGAGCCGCGGCGTCGCGCAGGTCGGCCATCGCCGCACGCCATACGTCGATGAGGTCTGGCTGATCCGGTCGGGGGGTGGACGCGGGTGCGCCTGGGTCCTCGGGCATGCCCGAACGCTACCCTCCCCTGCCTGGGACCCGGGGCGCACCGGGGCCGGCGCTTGCGCCCAGGCTCGCTTGGCCGCACGCTGGGCCGGTGACCCGTCCCGCTCCCGAGCAGCCCCCGGTCGACCGGGCCGCAGGAGCGCCGGTGGGGCGACGGGTCGTGCTGGGCATGCTCGGCCTTGCCGGCTTCGGCGTGCTGCTGGGCAGCCGAATCAGTGACTCGGTGGCGTCGATCGCCGCCAAGGATCCGACCGGGCTCCTGGGCTTCCTGCCCGGCGGCGGTCGGTTCCGGATCTACTGCGTGGTCGGCAACGTCGAGCCGATCGCACCGGCTGCCTATCAACTGGCCGTGGGCGGGGCAGTGGCCACGTCGAGCCGGCTGGGGTTCGCCGACCTTGCCGCGCTCCCCCAGAGCGTCCTGACCAAGGATGTCCAGTGCGTCACCGGCTGGCGGGTTCCCGACGTGACGTGGTCCGGAGTGCTCCTGCGCGACCTGCTCGACCATGTGGGGGCGGACCCGAACGCGGCGATGGTCACCTTCGGGTCCTCCGACGGGGTCTACACGGAGTCGCTGAGCATGGCACAGGCGCGCCGCGACGACGTCCTGGTCGCCCTGACGATGGACGGCGAACCAGTCTCCGACGACCACGGCGGCCCGGTGCGCCTGTACGTGGCCGCGATGTACTTCTACAAGTCGCTGAAGTGGCTGGACCGGATCACCGTCGGGGACCGGGCCGAACCCGGGTACTGGGAGCAGCGCGGGTACGACATCGATGCCTGGGTGGGTGAGTCCAACGGGCGACGTGATGACCCGATCGTCTGACCTGCTGCCCCGCTTCAGTCGGGGTGAGCTCTGGATCCACCGCGTCCTGGCCCTCCTGATCGGGGTGTGCATCGCGACCGCAGCGGTGCTCTACGTCGGCTCACTCGGGGCGCTCGTGGGCCGCCGCGACCTCGTCGCCACGGTGCACCTGGTCAGCGGCCTGCTGGCCCCGGTCCCCCTGCTGCTCGGTTGGCTGCTGTCCCGGGCCTTCCGCGCTGACGTGCGCCGGGTCAGCCGGTTCCTGCCCGACGACATCGGCTGGCTGCGCTCCCCCGACCGCCGGAGCGGAGCCATCCCCTCGGGCAAGTTCAATGCCGGCCAGAAGCTCAACTCGGCGTTCGTGCTGGGCGCGGTGCTCGTGCTGCTGGCCACGGGCCTGATGCTGCACTGGTTCGACCTGTTCAGCGACGAGCTGCGCACCGGGGCCACATTCGTCCACGACCTCGTGGCGCTGGCCGTGGTTCTCCTCGCGGCCGGGCACGTGCGGATGGCCTGGCTCGACCCCGTGGCCCGCAGCGGACTGCGCACCGGGTTCGTCCCGCGCGAGTGGGCTCGCCACGAGCACGCCCTCTGGGTCGATGGCCTCGAGCGCGACGGTGGCCCGGGGCCGAACTGAGCGGTGGATCGATCCGGTCGGGTCGGGGTCAGGCCAGGGTCACGCTGTCCAGCACGGTGGTGACGTCGTCTTTGCTGGTGGCTGCTTGGAGGGCTGCCACCTTGTCCTCGTCGAGGAAGACGTGGGC
>JBAVKQ010000335.1:0-10593 GCA_049688395.1 Candidatus Nanopelagicales bacterium | reverse complement strand
GGCCCGCTCGGTGTCCGATGCCAGCGCGGCGTCGGCCGCCGCGCCCAGCGCGGCCCCGATGGCCACCTCGTAGCCGGGCTCCACCTGCAGGACGCCGGCCAAGGTGCCCGAGACCCCGGGCACCGCTCCCCCAGCCAGCTCGCCGGAGGCGTCGGCCACCGCGACCATCGGCGCCAGCGCCTCCACACGCGCGGCCAACCCGGCGCGAGTCCGCTCCACCACCGACTCCCGGGCGGCGAGGTCCGCGATCCTTCCATCGATCTCGGCCAGCTGCGCCTGCGCGGTCTCGAACGAGGTGTCCAGGTCGACCTCGCCCTCGTCGAGGCCGGCGATCGAGGCCTCCAGGCTGCGGAACTCGTGGTCGGCACGGGTCGCCCGCTCCCGCGCCGCGCGGGCCTGCTCGCGCAGCCTGTCGATCTCACCCGAGCGCGCCTCCGTGCGCGAACGGGCGGCATGGACCTGGCCCTGCAGGCGCACGAGCCCCTCGCGCCGATCGGCGGCGGCCCGGACCGCGACCCGCAGCTCCTGCTCCGCGGTGGCCAGCGCGGACTCGGCGGCGGTGCGCGCCGAAACCGCCAGGCTCAGGGCGTCGCGCTGCTCCTGCACGGCTCGGTTGAGGTCGGCCTCCTGGCCGCGCATCGAACGCGCCTCATTCTCCAACTCCTCGGGAGCCCGGCCGCGGCGATCCTCCTCGGGCTCCGGGGCCAGGCTGCGCACCCGCTCGGCGGCCATCCCCACCGTGCCGGCCAACCGCTCACGCAGGCCCGACAGGGCGAACCAGGTCTCCTGCGCCGCGGTCAGGGCGGGCGCGTCGGCCAGCGCCGCGGCCTCCCGGATGGCCTCGGCGGCCTGGGCGTTGGCCAGCTCGGCCTCGACCAGCGCCCGGCGCTCGCGGATGGCCGACTCGTCGGCGATCTCCTGCTCGTACGCGGCGCTCAGCGTGGCCAGGTCGTCGGCCAGCAGCCGCAGGCCGGCATCGCGGACATCGGCCTGGACCACGTTGGCCCGGCGGGCCACCTCGGCCTGCTTGCCCAGCGGGGTGAGTTGGCGGCGCAGCTCGGTGGTGAGGTCCTGCACACGGGTCAGGTTGGCCGCCATCGCCTCGAGCTTGCGGACCGCGCGCTCCTTGCGCTTGCGGTGCTTGAGCACGCCGGCGGCCTCCTCGATGAAGCCCCGGCGCTCCTCGGGGGTGGCGTGCAGGATCTGATCGAGCTGGCCCTGACCCACGATCACGTGCATCTCCCGGCCGATCCCGGAGTCCGAGAGCAGCTCCTGGATGTCCAGCAGCCGGCAGGCGGTGCCGTTGAGGGCGTACTCCGAGCCGCCGGAGCGGAACATGGTGCGGGTGATCGTCACCTCGGCGTAGTCGATCGGCAGGGCACCGTCGGAGTTGTCGATGGTGAGGCTGACCTCGGCGCGACCCAACGGCGCGCGCCCGGAGGTGCCGGCGAAGATGACGTCCTCCATCTTGCCCCCGCGCAGGCTCTTGGCACCCTGCTCGCCCATCACCCATGCCAGGGCGTCGACCACGTTGGACTTGCCCGAGCCGTTGGGGCCGACCACGCAGGTCACGCCCGGCTCGAGGACCAGGGTGGTCGACGAGGCGAAGGACTTGAAGCCCTTGAGGTTCAGGCTCTTCAGGTGCACGCAGCGAAACCTACGCGATGCCGGCCGGCTGGCCGAGCAGCACACCGTGCTCAGCGCACAGTGTCTGGCACCGTTGGTCGTACCGGGCCCTGCGGTGCGGCACGTGTCGGCAGGGTGGAACGGGAGCCGCGCCGGCGCGAGCGCGGCGTGATCCGGCCCATATCGGCTCGGATCCGGCCAGGTGCAGCCCGCCCATGAGCCGGGACCACGAGGGCCCGACCGGCAACGGGGATCGGCGCAGCCGGCTCAGACGAGCGCGGTCCCCGACGAGGTCAGGAGCGCGAGATCCAGGTGCGACCCGATCATCGGGGCATCGAGGTCCGGCGCCATCCGGGCCGCCGCAGTCGCGCGCACCTCGGCGAGTTCCGCCTCGAGCTCGCGGACCTTGGCCCGCAGCGCGAGCACTTCGGCCTGCGTGCGCGGATCGATTCCCCCATACCGGCCGTAGATCGCCTTGCCCATCGCCACTCCTGAGGGTCGAACCACCAGTGCCGTGCTCAAGGGTCCCACCGAGCGACCTGCGGGTCAAGCAGGCCGATATGTCGCGCCGATACGTCGCGGTCCCGGCGCTGGACACCAAGGGCTCACTGCCCGCTGAACGTCTTGAAGCCACCTTCGGCGGGGCTGAACCTGGCGTCGACGAAGTCCACGCGCCCAGGGCGGCGCATCGCGTCCTGCCGGTCGCCCTGCAACCAATCCAGCAGTGCCTCGCAGTCCGCCCGTGGACCCTCCGCGACGACCAGGACTGTGTCATCGGGCCGATTCTCGGCCATTCCCACCAGCTGGTGAGCCAGGGCCACGGCCCGGGTCGAGAAGCGGAAGCCGACCCCCTGCACATAGCCCGACACGGTCGCGGTCAGCCGCACGGTGTCCGAGTCAGGAGTCTTGGTCACACCCTCAGTGTGCCGACCGGGGCGCTGACTGACATCTCGGGCAGAAGTGACTGGAGCGGTTCATGAAGCGTTCGCGCACGATCGGGGCGTCGCAGCGTGGGCAGGGCAGGCCGGCGCGCCCGTACACCGACAGGCCGCGTCCGAAGTACCCGCTCTGGCCGTTGACGTTCACGTAGAGGCTGTCGAAGGAGGTGCCGCCGGCCACCAGCGAGGCCGCCATCACCTCGGTGGCCGCCTCGAGGACGCGCACGAGGACGGCCACGCTGAGCCTGTCGGCCCGGCGGCGCGCATGCACACCCGCGGCCCACAGCGCCTCGTCGGCGTAGATGTTGCCGATCCCCGACACGTGGGACTGGTCGAGCAGCAGCCGCTTGATCTCGACCCGATGGGTGCGCAGCCGTGTGGCCACGGCGCGCACGTCGAAGCGGGGGTCGGTCGGGTCCGCGGCGATGTCGCGCACCGGCACGGGGACGAGCACGCCGCCGCGATCGGCCACCATCGGGAAGGCGCCCACCCAGCCGAACGTTCGCTGGTCGACGAACCACAGCGTCCGGTCACCGAGATCCAGGCGCACCCGCGCGTGCCGGTGCACCGGGTCGGCGGACTCGACGCGGAACTGCCCGCTCATGCCCAGGTGCGCGGCCAGCACGACGTCGGGATCATCGGTGGCCAGCCACAGGAACTTGCCGCGCCGACCGGTGCCGGTGAAGCGGCGACCGGCGAGCACGGCCTCGAAGTGGGCCGGTCCCTCGAGTTGCCGGCGGACCGCCCGTGGGTGCAGCACCTCGACGCCCTCGATGGTGCGCCCCAGCACGTGCGCGGCCAGGCCGCGGCGGACGACCTCGACCTCGGGCAGCTCCGGCATGAGCGCGGCTCAGGCGGAGTGCTCGGGATGGACCAGCAGCATCTGCTCGTAGGCCGCGGCGGCCGCGAGCTGCTCGGCGACCTTCTTCGAGGGACCATCGCCGCTGCCCCGGACATCTCTGCCCACGGCGACCACCGCGGTGAAGGACTTGGCGTGATCCGGTCCGGTCGAGGTGACCTCGTAGACCGGAACCCCGGCGCCGGTGCGCGCCCCGAGCTCCTGCAGGGAGGTCTTCCAGTCCAGTCCGGCCCCGCGCCCCGCGGCGTCGACCATCCGGTCATCGAGCATCCGATGGATCAGTGCTGCGGCCTGGTCCAGGCCGAGCTCCAGGTAGACGCTGCCGAGCAGCGCCTCGAGCGCGTCGGCCAGGATCGAGCTCTTGTCGCGCCCCCCGGTGGTCTGCTCGCCGCGGCCCAGCAGGAGGTAGTCGCCCACGCCGAGCTCACGGGCCACGTCAGCCAGGGTCCGCGAGTTGACCACGGCGGCCCGGTACTTGGCCAGGCTGCTCTCGGCCACGTCCGGGTAGGAGCGGAACAGCGAGTCGGTGACCACGATGCTCAGCACCGAGTCGCCGAGGAACTCCAAGCGCTCGTTGTGCGGCAGCCCACCGTTCTCGTAGGCGTACGAGCGGTGGGTCAGGGCATGGCGCAGCGCCTCGGGGTCGATCGTGACTCCGAGGCGCTGCGCGAGGACGTGGAGATCGGCGCGTGCGTGCGACACGCTGGAGATCAGACGTCGAGGATCTGGCGCTTGGCGTAGGTGCCGCAGGTGGGGCACGCCGTGTGCGGGAGCTTCTGCGCACGGCAGCGGTCGCAGGTCACCAGCGTGATCGGAGCGGCCTTCCACTGCGAACGGCGGGCGCGCGTGTTGGAGCGGGACATCTTCCGCTTCGGAACAGCCACGTCAGTCTTCCTTCTCAGTCGTCTCGTACCCGGTGAGGCCTGCCCACCTGGGGTCGATCTGCTCGTGCCGGTGCGTCGGGTCCTCGGCTAGTCGAGCACCGCACTCCACGCACAATCCGGGGCAGTCGGCCCGACACAGGGGCGCCAGTGGGAGCACCAGCACCACAGCATCGCGCACAACCGGGTCGAGATCGAGGAAATCGCCGTCCAGGACGGGCAGTTCCTCCTCCTCGGGCCCCGGCTCGTTGAGGTAGAGCTCGGTCAGCGCGACGGTCTGCTCCCATTCGATGGGCTCCAGGCACCGCGCGCACTCACCATTCACGGTGACCGAAGCGGTCCCCGAGACCAGCACACCCTCGACCACCGATTCGAAGCGCAGCCCCAGCACCAGGTCGGAGCCGGGTTGCACCACAGCCACGCCACCGCCGAGGTCGGCGGGTGCGGGGACCGTGCGGTCCGCCTCCATCATCGACCCTGCTCGGCGCCCGAGGTCCCGGATGTCGAAGACCAGGGGGTCGCGCGGGTCGAGGTTGGACATGGACCTTCCCGATGGCATCACATGAATGGTCCCCGGTTCGAGGACCACCGGGCAAGGGTAGCCCACCGTGCGCCGGCCGGGGAAATGCGCGCGTGCCGCGGGCGCGGCATGGCTCGCGCTGCCCGGCCACGGCCGGCTACCGCTCGTAGTCGTCCTCGGGAGCGCTGAAGCCGTAGCGCTCGCGGATGCGGTCCCGGCCGCGCTGCACGGCGGCCAGGGTCTTGGTCAGGCTCGCCTCGAAGGCGGCGAACTTGTCCTCGACGTACTGGTCGATCTCCACCCGCATCTGCTCGGCCTCGGTGCGCGCCTGCCCGCGGATCGACTCGGCCTCGTCCAGGGCGACGCGGGTGACCTCGTGGGTGGTGACCAGGTGGGCCTGTTGGGCGCTGGCCTGCTCGATCATGGCTCGGGCGTTCCCGCTGGCATCGGCCAGCACGTGCTCGACCTCCCGGTTGGCCTCGCCAAGGACACGCTCGACCTCGCGGTTGGCCTCCGACACCACCCGCTCGGCCTCGCGATAGCCCTCCTCGACCACGCCGACCCGGTCGGCAAGCAGCTCCTCGGCCTCCTGGACGGCGGCGGGCAGCATCGAGCGGATCGTGTCGAGCAGGTCGAGCACCTCGTTGCGCGGGATCACGCACTTGTCCGACATCGGCATCGCGCGCGCGGTCTCGACGATGTCGGACAGATCGTCGAGGACGGTGTAGACATCGGCGGTTCGCGGATCGGCAGCGACCGGGTCCTGGCTCATGACGCCCCCGCCCGCTGCTCGGAGAGCCTTGTCTGCAGTGCGTCGTGCACGTGGGGTGGGATCAGCCCTCTGACGTCGCCGCCGTAGGTCGCCACCTCTTTGACCAGCGCGGAGGACAGGTAGGAGTACAGCGGGTTGGTGGTGATGAACAGCGTCTCCACCCCGGCCAGGCCGAAGTTCATCTGGGCCATCTGCAGCTCGTAGTCGAAGTCGGTGATCGCGCGCAGCCCCTTGACGATGGCACGGATGTTGTGGTCGCGGCAGTAGTCGACCAGCAGCCCGTGGAAGCTGTCGATGCGGATGTTGGGCAAATCGGCCAACTCCCCGCCCAACAGGTCGATGCGCTCCTCGACGGTGAACATCGAGGTCTTGCTCTTGTTGACCAGCACCGCGACCGTGACCTCGTCGAACTGCGCCGCCGCCCGCTTGAAGACATCGAGATGGCCGTTGTGGACCGGATCGAAGGATCCCGGGCATACCGCTCTGCGCATCATGGGTCCTCTCCCTCGGGCGCGCCCTGACCGTACCAAAGGCAGGTCGATCCGTAGGTGCTCTGGCGCAGCGCCACGAGACCTGATGGCCAACTGATTTCCCCGCCACGCGTGGCGCGCTCGACCATCAGGACGGCTCCCGGAGCCAGCCAGCCCCCGGTGAGCTGGGCCAGGAAGGCCTCGACCTCGCTGGCGGTCATGGCGTAGGGCGGGTCGGCGAGCACGAGGTCGACGGGCTGCGCGGAGCCTGCGAGGAAGGCGGTCACCGACTTGGCGAGGACCTGCACGCCGGGCACACCCACCGTGGCCGCGTTGGCCCGGGCGACGGCAGCGGCGGTGCGGTCACGCTCGACCAGCACGACGCTGGTTGCCCCGCGGCTGGCCGCCTCCAGTCCCAGGGCACCCGAGCCGGCGAACAGGTCCAAGACCCGGGTGCCGACGAACCCGCCGAGGGCGTGGTCCAGGCTGGCGAACATCGCCTCACGGACCCGGTCGGCGGTCGGCCGGGCGGGGCCGGCGGGGACCGCGATGCGTCGTCCGCGGGCGAGGCCCGCAATGATCCGCGTCACGTGTGGCTCCTCGATCTCGGCGCAAGCAGCAGATTGGGGGTCGCCAGCCCGGCGCGGCCCAGCATTCCAGATCAGGCCGGTTTCGGTCGGCCCCCAGTCCGACGGGGTCAGGTCGGTCGGCCCCCAGCCCGACGGGTCAGGTCCCTCGGCCCCCAGTCCGACGGGGTCAGGCCGGCCACGCCGCGCTGCCCGGTGACGCCGCGGTCGAGGAGGAACCTCGCAACCGATATGTGGGTTTGCCGCCTGGTACCGGACCTCGCACCGCAACCTCGCAACCGATGTGTAGGTCATGGTCGGGGTTGGGCGGCGGGGATACCCACATTCCGGCTGCGAGGTTCGACTGTCCCCGGCTGCACCGCATCCCAAACCCACACATCGGCTGCGAGGTTCCCCGCACCCACCCCCGCCGGACTCGACTGCCCATGATCCGCGAGTCCCTGCCCCGCAGGTCGCTGGCCCTCAGGTCGCTGGCCCGCAGGTCGCTGGCCCGCAGCGAGCCCGGCCGGACGAGCCACCCGACAGGTGCGCGATGATCGACCCAGCACCACCAACTCAGCACCACCAACCAAGCACCACCAACCAAGCACCACCAACCAAGTGAAGGGGTGCCCGATGAGTCGCCGACTCGCCCAGCCCTACAAACGCCATCCGGTCACCGCGGACTACGACGCGATCGTGATCGGATCCGGGATCGGGGGGCTGGCCAGCGCAGCGATGCTGGCCAAGCACGGCGGCAAGAAGGTGCTCGTCCTGGAGCGGCACTACACCCCCGGTGGCTACACGCACGTCTTCCGCCGGCCCGGCTACGACTGGGACGTCGGTGTGCACTACGTCGGCGGCATGGAGCCCGGCTCGACGATCCGTCGACTGCTCGACGACATCAGCGACGGCCAGATCCAGTGGGCCGACATGGGCGAGGTCTATGACCGGGTCATCATCGACGGCGAGCGCTACGACCTGCCCAAGGGGCGGCGCAACCTGCGCGACTACCTCGTCTCGCGCTTCCCCGCACAGGAGGCTGCGATCGACGGGTACTTCGAGGCCGTGCGCTCGGCGACCTCCGGCTCACTGCAGTTCAACGCGGTCAAGACGTTGCCCGGTCCGGTCGCGGCCGTGGCTGGGCCGCTGATGCGCCGCGACTTCCTGCGCTGGTCGGATCGGACCACGCGCGAAGTGCTCGAGGAGCTGACCGACGACCAGCGCCTCATCGGGGTCCTGACCGCCCAGTTCGGCGACTACGGGCTTCCGCCGGCCCAGTCCAGTTTCGCGATGCATGCGATGCTGGTCAGCCACTACTTCCGAGGCGGCTACTACCCGGTCGGCGGGTCGGCGGTGTTCGCCGAGTCGATCATCCCGGTCATCGAGCGCGCCGGTGGTGTGGTCCTGATCAACGCCGAGGTCGGGCGGATCGTGGTGGAGAAGGGTCGCGCGGTCGGCGTCGAGATGGCTGCCGACGGGCGCGTGATCCGCGCCCCGATCGTGATCAGCGACGCCGGCGTGGCCAACACGTTCGCCCGGCTGCTCGATCCAGACGTCGCCGAGCGCGCCGGGCTGCTGGCCGACCTCGCCAAGGTCACGCCGTCGATCGCGCACCTGTGCCTGTACCTCGGCTTCGAGCAGACCGCCGAGGAACTCGACCTTCCCAAGCACAACCTGTGGATCTACCCGGGCGAGAACCACGACGCCACCTTCGCTGCCGCGATCGAGGATCCCGACGCCGAGCTGCCCATGGTCTACGTGTCCTTCCCCGCGGCCAAGGACCCGGACTTCGAGCGACGCAACCCCGGGCGTGCCGCGATCGACGTCATCACCGCAGCGCCCTACGAGTGGTTCGAGCAGTGGGCGGGCAGCCGGTGGAAGCATCGCGACGCGGACTACGACGCCTTCAAGGAGTCGCTGGCCGACCGCATGCTCGAGGCGCTCTACCGGGAGCTGCCGCACCTGCGCGGCAGGGTCGCGTTCCACGAGATCTCCACGCCGCTGACCACCGAGCACTTCGCCGGCTACGCCCGCGGCGAGCTGTACGGCATCGACCACTCGCCGGCGCGGTTCCGCCAGGAGTTCCTCAAGCCGGCGACGCCGATCCCGGGGCTCTACCTGACGGGTCAGGACATCGTGACCTGCGGGGTCGCCGGCGCCCTGTTCGGTGGGGTGCTGACCGCCACGACCCTGATGCGCACCACGCTGCTGCCCGCACTGGTGGGTCCGGCCGCGAAGCGGCTGATCCCGGCCCGCCTGCGCTGAGCCGGCAGCCGCCGGGTTCGCCCGCTGGGCGTCGCCTGCTCGGAGTCATCCGAGCGGATCGTCGGGGCGGCGTCCTCCGCGCCCCTCTGCCAGGTCGCCGAGGGGCGCGGAGTCAGGTCTTGTCGAGGTACTCGGCGTGCTCCTCGTCGTACTCGCGAGCCAGGAGCTCGGCGAGCGCGGCATGGTCGGACAGGTCGGGATCCTCGGCGACCAGACGCGTGGCCTCCTCCCGCGCGGCCAGGATCACATCCTCGTGGTCGAGCACGGACAGCAGCCGCAACGAACGGCGCACCCCGGACTGGGCAGCACCCAGGACGTCGCCCTCGCGCCGAGTGGCCAGGTCGAACCTGGCCAGCTCGAACCCGTCGGACGTGGCGGCTACTGCGTCCAGGCGCTCGCGCGCGGGGCTGTCGGTCGGCGCCTCGGTGACCAGCAGGCAGAGCCCGGCGTGGCTGCCCCGGCCCACCCGGCCGCGCAGCTGGTGCAGCTGGGAGACCCCGAACCGCTCGGCGTCGAGCACGATCATGAGCGTGGCGTTGGGGATGTCCACCCCGACCTCGATCACGGTGGTCGCGACCAGCACGTCGATGCCGTCGGCGCGGCCCGGGTCGGCGAACCTCGCCATCACATCATCCTTCTCGGCACCGCTCAGGCGACCGGTCAGGGCGGCCAGGCGCACTCCGGCCAACGGCCCGGAGGTCAGCTCCGGCAGGACGGTCTCGACCGCCGCACCTGGTCGCTGGGCACCACCCGAACCGGCACCACCCGACCCGGCACCACCCGACCCGACACCACCCGACCCGGCACCACCCGACCCGGGACCGCCCGACCCGGGACCATCCACCTGCATCGATCCGCCGAGCAGGTCCTGGTCGACCGGCTGGTCGTCGCCGACCTCGGTCTCGTCGGCGTCGATCCGCGGGCACACCACGTACACCTGGCGGCCAGCGGCCACCTCCTCGCGGGCCCGCTCCCAGGCCCGGGCCAGGAACGCCGGGCGCTCCCGGGCCGGCACCACATGCGTGACCAGCGGGCTGCGCCCGGCGGGCAGCTCGCGCAACGTGGAGGTCTCCAGGTCGCCGAACACGGTCATCGCGACCGTCCGCGGGATCGGCGTGGCCGTCATGACCAACGTGTGCGCCCGGGCCGACGCACCGGCCTTCGCGCCCAGCGCGGCGCGCTGCTCGACACCGAACCGGTGCTGCTCGTCGACCACCACCAGGCCCAGGTCGGCGAACTGCACGCGCTCCTCGAGCAGCGCATGGGTCCCGACCACGATCCCCGCCGAGCCGCTCGCCGCGTCCAGCAGCGCAGCCCGGCGCGCCGTCGCACTCAGCGACCCGGTGACCAGCGCGACCCGGGTGGCGCCCGCCGCGCCGCCGAGCATCCCGCCCTGGGCCATCGGCCCCAGCAGTGCCGCGATGCTGCGTGCGTGCTGCCCGGCCAGGACCTCGGTGGGCGCCAGCAGCGCGGCCTGCCCGCCGGAGTCGATGACCCGCAGCATCGCGCGCAGCGCCACCACCGTCTTGCCCGAGCCCACCTCGCCCTGCAGCAACCGGTGCATCGGGTGACTGCCGGCCAGCTCGGCGTCCAGCACCTGGCCCACCTCGCGCTGGCCGTCGGTGAGGGTGAACGGCAGGGCGGCGTCGAACGCGTCACGCAGCCCGTCGGACCGGCCCGGTCGGGGCGTGGC
>JBAVKQ010000334.1:0-23550 GCA_049688395.1 Candidatus Nanopelagicales bacterium | reverse complement strand
CGCCCGGGCGGGCGCCGAGGCGCTGGCTGCCGGGGGCAACGCGGTCGATGCCGTCCTGGCGGCCACCTTCGCCGCGACCGTGTCCGAGCAGGCCGTGGCCTCGTTGGGCGGCGGCGGCTTCCTGATGGTGCGCCGACCCGACGGCCAGGTCCTGATCCGCGACTGCTTCGTGGACACCCCGGGCCGTGGACTGCCCGTGCAGGAGCTCGACCTGCACTTCCTGCCGATGGACGTGCAGTACCCCAACACCATCCAGACGTTCCACGTCGGGATGGGCTCGGTGGCGGTCCCGGGCCTGTTGGCCGGGATCCTGTCCGCACACGACGAGTTCGCCCGGCTGCCACTGGCCGCGATCGTCGCCCCGGCCCGGCGGTACGCCACCGATGGTGTGGTGATCGAGCCGGCGCAGGGGATCCTGACCGGGTTGGTCCGCGAACTCGTGGGGATCAGCCCGGAGAGCCGGCGGCTGATGGAGCGCGACGGCCGCTGGCTGGACACCGGCGACTTCGTGTACAACCCGGACCTGGCCGGCTTCCTGGACCTCGTGGCCGATGGTGCGGTCTCCTCGATCCGAAGCAACGCGTTCGCCCTGCCGCTGCTGGCCGGGATGGGTCAGCGCGGGCTGGTCACCGGTGCGGATCTGGAGGCCTATCAGGTGCTCGACCGGGACCCGGTGGTGGTCACGCGCGCCGGGCACGAGTTCTTCACCAACCCGCCGCCGTCCTACGGTGGATCGATCATCGCCGACACCCTGGCCTGCGCACCGGCGTTCGACCCGGGCGACGCGGGTGCCTGGCTGGCCCTGGTCGGCACCCTGCTGGAGGCCACCGCACACCACCGCTCCGGCGGGAGCCTGCGCACGGCCACGGGCACCACCCACGTCAGCGCGGTCGACGCGCAGGGCATGGTCGCGTCGATGACCACGTCGAACGGGGTCACCGCGGGGTTCGTGATCCCGGGCACGGGGATCCAGCTGAACAACATGCTCGGCGAGGCGGACCTGAACCCCGACGGCTTCCACGCCGTCCCGCCGGGCCAGCGCATGGGCTCGATGATGAGCCCGTCGATCCTGACCGGACCCCGAGGCGGCGTGGTTGCCCTGGGCACGGGCGGTTCGGAGCGGATCCGGTCCTCGATGGTCGAGGTGGTCATGCGCCTGGTGGACGGCGGGCAGTCCCTGGCCGAGGCGGTGTCCGCGGCCCGCGTGCATCCCGACGGAAACGGCCTGCAGGTCGAGCCGCACCTGGGCGCGGAGGTGATCGCCGGCCTGGTCGACCCCCCGATGGGCCCGCTGAACGTCTGGTCGGCGCACAACTTGTTCTTCGGTGGCGTCAACGCTGTCCAGCGCCAGCCGGACGGCTCGGTGCACGCGGTGGCCGACGGCCGGCGCGGCGGTGGGGCCATGGTCGTGGATCAGTCCTGAGCCGCCCGGGCGAACCGACCCCTGAGCCCGTGGCCCGTGGTCGTCAGGTGTCGCCTCGGCCCGCGCCGGGCGTCCTGATCAGTCCGACGGCTCGTGCCCCAGGATCCGCCACGAGTGCGCCGGCACGACCAGAAGGTCCGGTTCGCCGGCCGCAGATTCGGACTGCACCTCGACGCGGGACTCGGGCAGGTGGATCGGGAAGCTCACCGGCTCATCGGCGACGTTGAGCAGCGCGGTCAGCCGTGCCCCCGCCCCGTCGGCCGGGTCGGCCCGCAGGGCCATGGTCGTGTTGGTCAGGTGGGTGATCGTCGGGCGCGATCGGGTCAACCACGTGTGCACGCTGCGCATCGTGATCAGCTCGCGGTGCAGGGCGTGGATCGGCCATCCCCAGGGCGCCAGGCCCTGCGGGGTGTCGGGGAACATGGGCCGGACCGCCTCGTCGCCGCCGGGCCGATCCTCCTTCACGCCCCGGAAGGCCTGCTCGTCGCCGTAGTAGATCGACGGTGTGCCCGGGAGCAGGAAAAGTGCGGCCAGGGCGTGGCCCAGGTGCCGCGGGTCCGACAGGTTGCTGGCGATCCGGGTCACGTCATGGTTGCCCACGAACGTCATGGGCGGGTGTTCGCTGGCGTACTCGGCCAACCGTTCCACCTGCCAACTGAGGTCGAAGTAGTTGGCATCGTTCAGCGAGCGCCACAGCGGGCGCCACAGCCCGTAGGCGGTCACCGCATCCAGGGTCGTCTCGGCCAGGATCTCGGTCGGTTCGCCGTGGATGTACTCACCGACGAACCAGGCATCCGGGTGCAGGGCGCGCACCCGGGCCAGCACCTCGCGCCAGAACTCCGGGGCCACGGCGTACGCGGCATCCAGGCGCCACCCGTCCGCGCCGCGGCTCAGCCAGTGGTCCATGACCTCCACGACGTACTCGAGCACCTTGGGCTCGGCGTGGTTGAGGGTCACCAGCCCGCCATGGCCCTCGAACACGTCGTACTCGGGCTCCTCGCCCGGCGGTGGCCAGCGCAGTTGGAACCAGCGCGCCGCCTGTTCGCCAGCCCCCTGTGGGTCCGGGCCGGCGGTGCGGGCCACCTGGAACATCGGATGCTCGTACGCGACATGGTTGAACACCCCGTCGAGGAGCACCCGCATCCCGCGGTCGTGAGCGCCCCGGACCAAGTCGTCGAAATCCTGATCATCGCCGAGACGGTGATCGACGTGCAGGTGGTCGGTGGTGTCGTAGCCGTGCGTCTGCGAAGCGAAGATCGGTCCGAGCTGCACGCCGCGGCAGCCGAGGTCGCGGGCGTAGTCCAGCCAGTTCGCCAGGTGCCGCAGCCGGTGGACGACCCCGTGCGCCTGGTGCGAATGCGCCTCGGCGCCGGAGAACCCCAAGGGGTAGACGTGCCACCACGTCAGACCGTCGATCCATTGGGCTGTCACACGCTGAACCTAGTCCAGCGACAAGTCCTCGGCAGGGATCAACCCGCCCACGGGGAACATCGGCCAATGCCGAGCCCCGGCGGCCCGCGGCCCCTGCCGAGGTAATGCACAAGTTGTGGACAAGTTTTGACATCGACGCGGCACGTCCCGCAGACTGTTGGCGTGAATCTGGCCCTGACCGAGATGCGGCGCGCGAAACTGCGCTTCGGGCTCCTGACTGCCGCCGTGGCCCTCCTGGTGTTCCTCATCGTGTTCCTCTCCAGCCTCTCGGGGGCCCTGCTGCGGGCCTTCACCGGCGCCCTCGAGTCGCTGCCGGCCGACGGTCTGGTCTATTCCGACACCGCGCGCGCCAACGTGCAGGCCAGCCGGCTCGAGCCCGGGGTGACCGACCAGGTCGCGGCGGTCAACGGCGTGGCGCAGGCCGGGTCGCTGGCGGTGCTGTCGGCCAATGCCACGGTCGCCGGGCAGCCCGACGAGCTGCAGCTGATCGGGGTCACCCCGGGAAGCCCGAGCCAGCCGGTCGACGGTCTGCGCGAGGGTCGGTTCCCGACCTCCGCGACCGAGGTCGCCCTCGACGCCTCCCAGGTGACTGCGGACGTGGGTGACGTGGTCCGCGTCAATGGCTCGCAGACCGACCTGGTCGTCACCGGACGATTCGTCGGCACCCAGTTCGGCACCGACACCGCATGGCTGACTGCCCAGGGCTATGACGACCTGCTCGCCGAGATCAACCCGGGTCTCGAGGTCGTGCCGATGAACGTCGTGGCCTTCGCCGTTGCCGAGGGTGCCGACCCGGTCGCGGTCGCCGCGCAGGTCCAGCAGGCGGTGGCCGGCACCCAGGTACTCGACCGCGATGCCGCCATCGCGGCCATCCCCGGCGTCGAGTCGGTCAGCCAGACGTTCGGCCTGCTCGTGGGCATCACCTTCGTGATCGGAGTAGTCGTCGTGGGCTTCTTCTTCCTGATCCTCACAGTGCAGAAGCTACGGACCTTCACGCTGCTGCGTGCCGGCGGGGCCTCCATCGGCTCGCTGGCACGCACCGTGACCGGTCAGATCGCCGCAGTGGTGCTGCTGGCCTCCGCGGTGGCCGTGGTGCTGGCCTGGTTCGCGCTGCAGGGTCTGGCCACTGGGCTGCCGGTCTCCATCGACCCGGTGACCATCGGCTCGGTGGTGGCAGCCGTGCTGGTGGCCTCACTGGCCGCCGGGCTGCTCTCGGTGCGCCGGATCGCGGCCATCGACCCGGCGAATGCGGCAGGTGCGCGATGAACCTCGCCATCGCCGAGTTCCGGCGGGCCAAGGGCCGGTTCGTGTCCATCACCGGTGCCCTGTCGCTGATCGTCTTCCTCGTGCTCGTGCTCGGTGCCCTGGGCGACGGGCTGTTCTTCGGCGGGACCGGGGCGATCCGCTCCAGCACTGCCCAGGCCTACGCGTTCTCCGCCGATGCGGAGGGCTCCCTGGTGCGCTCCAAGCTGCCGCTGTCGGCCGAGTCCGAGCTCGAGGCCGAGAACGGCGTGGTGCAGGCGACCGCGATCGGCGCGCTGATCACCACCACCTCCAGCGTGCCCGAGGGCGCGGACCTGGTCGTCATGGGCTACTTCGTGGAGGACGATCCGGCCGGTGTCCCGGGGACCGTGCTCGCGGGCCAGTTGCCCACCCCCGATCGCCCGGACGGGGTCGCCGTGGACAGCTCGCTGGCTGACCAGGGCCTGGGGATGGGCGCCTCGCTGACCGTGGGTGGCGTGACCGTCCCGGTCGTCGGGATCGTCGACGACGCCGGCTACCAGGGCCTGCCGACGGCATGGCTCGGACTGGACAGCTACGACCGGATGCGCGCCGCGGTCCGCCCCGAGCTCGCCGGGCAGGCTCCCGTGGCCTCGGTGTTCGGCCTGGGCCTGGCTGACGGGCTCAGCGCCGAGGAGGTCCAGGCGCCGCCGGGGATGTCGATCGCGAGCAGCGAGGAGACGTACCTGTCGATCCCGGGCATCCGCGAGCAGCGCTCCAGCCTGAACGCCATCGTCTACGCCAGCCTGGCCGTGGCCGGCCTGGTCGTCGCGCTGTTCTTCGCCCTGGTCGTGCTGGAGAAGCGTGAGCTGTTCGCAGCGCTCAAGGCCCTGGGGGCGTCCACGGCCCGGCTGGGCTCGGGGGTCGTGATCCAGGCCCTCGGCGCCACCGTCACCGCGGTGATCGTGGGCGCGACGGCGGCCTGGCTGGCCGGCCTGGCGCTGCCCGATGACATCCCGTTCCTGTTCCGCCCCCAGACCCTGGCCGTCTCGGCCGTCCTGACCGTGACCGCCGGCGTGGTCGGAGCCGTGCTGTCCCTTCGCCGAATCAGCCGGATCGACCCGGCCACCGCCCTAGGAGGCACCCTGTGACGACCATCCTCACCGTGGACTCGGTCACCAAGACCTACGGGGAGGGCCACACCGCGGTCACCGCCGTTCATGAGGCCTCCTTGAGCGTCGACCTGGGCGAGTTCGTCTCGCTGCTCGGTCCCTCCGGCTCGGGCAAGACCACCCTGATCTCGATGATCGGGGGCCTGCTTACGCCCAGCTCGGGCACCATCCGGGTCGGGGACGTCACCGTCAGCGACCTGGGGGCCAAGGACCTGACCACCCTGCGCGCCGAACGGGTCGGGTTCGTGTTCCAGGCCGCGAACCTGGTGCCGTTCCTCACCGCGCGCGAGAACCTGCTCTGGGTTGCCAGCCTGCCCAAGGACCGGGGCGGCCGCGCCGGGAAGCGGGCAGCCGCCGAGCGTGCCGACCAGCTGCTCGACGAGCTGGGCCTGAGCGAGCGGGCCGGCAACGTGCCCGAGAAGCTGTCCGGCGGCGAGCGCCAGCGGGTGGCGATCGGCCGGGCCCTGATGAACGATCCGGACCTGGTGCTCGTCGACGAGCCGACCGCCTCGCTGGACACCAGCATGGGTCGCCAGGTGGTCCAGCTGCTGGCCCGTGAGATCAAGGACCGCGGTAAGACCGGGATCATGGTGACCCACGACCTGCGGATGGTGGAGTACACCGATCGGGTCTTCGAGATCACCGACGGGCAGCTCACCGATGGCGGCGACCCGATCGAGCGGGCTGCCGCGGGCGCGCACTAGCGTCTCAGCGGCGCCCCGGAGTGCTCGATTCGCCGCACGTCTGCGGGCGTGTCCACTACGCAGATCGTGGGTTTCGGCTTGGGTCGGGCCCCGCGGTGGACGATGATGCCAGCATGCGCCACCTTGTCCTGGAATCGCTGGCCGTCGGCATCGCGGTGTCGCTGACCAGTGTGCTCGTGCTCGCCACCGCTCCCGCTCCGGGCGCGGCCGTCGAGTCCTATCCGGTGCCTTCCACCGGGGTGTTCCGGCTGCAGGGCTCCGGCTGGGGGCACGGGCGGGGTATGAGCCAGTGGGGTGCCCACCAGGCCGCGACCGAGGGTGTCACCTACCAACAGATCCTCGCGTTCTACTATCCGGGGACTGCCCTGGCCACGATCCCGGGCAGCACCGTTCGGGTGCTGCTCACGCAGGACACCGGCCGGAACCTGATCGTGCGCGCCGCACCGAAGCTCACCGCCACCTACACCACCGCCGCCGGGCGCCAGCGCGTGGTGCTGCCCACGAAGCCGAAGGGCTGCTCGTCCTCGGCGACGCGATGGCGGGCCCGGGCAGTCACGACGGGGGTCCGGCTCAGCGCCTACTGCACGCGCTGGGTCACTGTCGTGCCGGGGTCGAAGGTGCGCACCCCGACGATCGGCTTCGAAGCGCCCGACGCGCTCATCGGCACCCAGAACGGCAGCTCCAAGCGTGGCTACCGCGGCGTGGTCACGGCCAGTCGCACCGGGTCGCGGTCGGTGCAGGTCATCAACAGCGTCCCGATGGACCAGTACCTGCGCACCGTGGTCGCCGCAGAGGTGTCGCCGTCGTGGCCGGTCGAGTCCCTGCGCGCTCAGGCGGTCGCCGCACGCAGCTTCTCGGCCCACGAGGCACTCGGTCGCAGCAGGTACGCCTTCGACGTCTATGACTCCGTGCGGTCCCAGGCGTATCGAGCAGCGGTGGCCTACGACTCCTCGTGGCGGGTCGTGGCCAGTCGGGAGCACCCGGCCACCGACGCCGCCATCCGCGCCACCGCTGGGGTGCACGTCGTCGCGGCCGGGGTCCCGGCGCTGACCCAGTTCGGCGCGTCCAACGGAGGTGCGACGGCGGCCTCACCGCTGTCCTACATGCGTGCGCAGGCCGACCCCTGGGACGCGGCGGCGGCCCGGAACCCGCAGCTGGCGTGGACCGACTCGGTGAGCGCCACCGCGCTGCGCGCGCGATGCTCAGGCATGGGCACGCTGTCCGCGGTCCGGGTGCTGGCGCGGGAGGGCGCAGGTCGGTGGGGTGGCCGGATCGCCCGCCTGGAACTGGTCGGCAGCGCGCGGACCTGCACGCTGAGCTCGGACTCCGCCATCCGCTCGGCGTTCGGCGTGAACAGCTCGATGTTCACGATCCTCGGATAGCCCGTGCCGACGGTCGGGGCTCAGCCGGCGGGGATCTGGTGACCCTCGGAGGCCTGCACCACGACGAAGCCCTGCCCGGTCAGCGCGAGCTGGTAGGCCTCGCCGGACCCGCGGCCGATCAGCGCCCCGGCCTTCATCGTCTTGCGCATGCCGGACTGCAGGGTCGTCGACCACGCGACCGCGCTCTGCATGTCCACGAACGTGGGCACGTCCACGTTGAGCACCACAGGCGTGCCATGCACGGTGATCGCCAGGGCCCCGATGCCGGTGAACGTGGTGTTGAACAACCCGCCGCTGGCGATCGATGCGCCCTGCACCCGGGTGATGTCCCAGGTCAGTGAGCTCTCGAAGGCCAGGACGTTGCGGCCGTTGACGGTCACGGACTCGCCCTCGAGGAACAGCACGAAGATCTCGTCGGCATCGCGGGCCAGGAACACGTCCCCGCTGCCGCTGACCTTCATCAGCGACATGCCCTCGCCGGTGAACGCCTTCTTCAGGAACTTGGTCGCCCCACCGCTGCCCTCGTAGCTGAAGTCGATGTCGCCCTGATAGGCGACCATCGAGCCCTGCAGGGCGTAGAAGTGCCCGCCGGTGCCGCCCAGGTGCACCTTGAGCATCCGGTTGTTCTGCTTGGTGAAGGTGCCGGGGTCGGTCGTGGCCTCGACGTTGGCGAAAAGGTCGCTGCGCATTGGCTCAGGCTAGCGGGTCTCGGGGGGCAGTGGCTGGTCCGTGCGACCCTCGAGGTCATGGTGATTGACGTGCGCCGGCCCCTCGTAGGGATGCAGGTCCGGGTGCGGCGCGGGGTGGAACTGGTGCATCTCGGCCTCGGGGGGCAGCATCGCTGCGACGTCGTCGGCGTCCGTGGCATGCAGCATCAGCCGCCACGCCCAGCCGAGCAGTGCGGCGATGGCCGTCATGCTGGCCACCCAGCCCCACGGGTCCGGAAAGGTGGTGAGCTTGAAGCAGACGAAGCCGACCACGGCAGCGGCCGGGAGCGTGAAGATCCAGGCCACGATCATCTCGCCGATCTTGCGTCCGTTCAGGCCGCTGCCGGCGGCTGCCCCACCACCCATCACCGAGGCCGCGGCGGCCTGCGTGGTGGAGATCGGCACGCCCAGGTTCGTCGCACCGAAGATGGAGGTGACCGCTCCGATGTTGGCCGCCACGCCGGAGTTGGCGTTCAGCTTGGTGATCCGCAGGCCCATCGTCTCGATGATCTTCCAGCCACCCCACATGGTGCCGAACGCGATCATCGAATAGGCGGCGATCTCGACCCAGAACGGGATGCCTGCGTCCACGTCGAGGTACTGGCCGGAGACCAGGGCGAACGCGATGACGCCCATGGTCTTCTGCGCGTCGTTGGCTCCGTGCCCGAAGGACACCGCGGCCGCGGAGACGATCTGCAGCCACTTGAAGGCCTTGGCGTCGTCTGACAGGTGGGTCAGGCGCTGCAACAGGGCCACGAGGTACATGGCCAGGAACGCCACCGCGAACGCCACCAGCGGCGAGATGATGATCGCCAGGGCGGCCTTCTCGATGCTGCTCCACTGGATGACGTCGGTTCCGCCGGCGGACAGCCCTGCGCCCAGCAGGCCGCCGATGAGGGCGTGGCTCGACGAGGAGGGCATGCCGATCGCCCACGTCAGGTAGTTCCAGAAGATGGCGCCCAGCAGTGCGCCGAACGCCACCCCGAGACCCATCGGGACGCCACCGGACTGCAGGCCCAGGGCGTCGACGTCGACGGTCTTCGCGACGGTGTTGGCCACGGCGGTGCCGACGACGAACAGCGCCACGAAGTTGAAGAACGCGGCCATGTAGACCGCGTGCCGGGGCTTCATCGCCCGCGTGGCCACCACCGTCGAGGTGGAGTTGGCCGCGTCATGGAAGCCATTCGTGAAATCGAACAACAGCGCGAGCAGAACTACGCCGACTACGGCGATCAGGACCATGTCCACGTCGCTCAAGGTAAGCCCAACTACCCCTTCAGTTCACCGCGGGGCCATCTCGCATACCAGTGACCTCGCCAGAGTTCACCTCGTGTTCACCTCGGGGTCCGCCGTCGGACATCAGGCCAGGGTGGTCAGGGCATGGATCACCAGGCCCGCGAGCGCGCCCACGATGGTGCCGTTGATCCGGATGAACTGCAGGTCCCGGCCGACGGCGAGCTCGATGCGGGTCGCCGTCTGCGGCCCGTCCCAGCGCGCCACCGTGTCGCTGATCACGCTGGTGAGTTCGACCTTGTAGTCCGCGACCAGGTGCACGACCGTGTCGGTGACCCAGGCGTCGATGCGCTGCTGGACGTCCGGGTCGCTGGCCAGCGAGCGACCCAGTTGGCTCAGCGCGCCACTGGCCCGCGTGCGCAACTCGCTGTCGGGATCGTCGGCAGCCTCGAGGAGCACGCGCTGGGCGGTCTCCCAGATCCGGTTGACCGACCGCTGAACGTCGGGGTGGTCATACATCTCGACCTTGGCCTGCTCGACCCGGGCCCGGGTGGCCTCGTTGGTCCGCAGGTCCTCGGCGAACTGCGTCAGCAGCCGGTCGAGGGCCAGGCGCACGTCGTGATCCGGCTCGTCGCGCACCGCGGCCAGGAAGCGCACGAGTTGCAGGTGCAGCCGGTCGCCAACGATGTCGTCGACGAATCGGGGCGACCAGCCGGGGGCCTGCTTGGTGACCAGCTCCATGATCGAGTGCCGGTTGGCCACGACCCAGACGTGCAGTCGGTCGGCCAGCACGTCGACGATGCCGGTGTGGGCCCGGTCGGCCACGACCTGCCCGAGCAGATGACCCAGGGCGGGGGAGACCTCGGTGCGGGCGACCCGCTCAGCCAGCACGCGCTCGATCATGGTGCGCATCTGCTCGTCGTCGAGCACGGCCAGCAGCCCGCGCAACGCGCGCCCCAGCCCGCCGGCCACCCGGTCGGCGTGCTCGGGCTCGGCCAGCCAGTCCCCGGCCCGCCGGGTCACCTCCACGCCGCTGACCTTCTCGCGCACCACATCGTCTGCCAGGAAGTGCGTGCCCACGAACTCCCCGAGCGTGGCGCCCATCTGGTCCTTGCGGGTCGGGATGATCGCCGTGTGCGGGATGGGCACACCCAACGGATGGCGGAACAGTGCGGTGACCGCGAACCAGTCGGCCAGCGCGCCGATCATGGCCGCCTCCGAGCCGGCCTGGAGGTACCCGACCCAGCCCTCGGGGCTGGCGCCGGCGGTGAGCAGGGTGGTGGCGAAGATCAGCGCGGCGAGGCCGAACAGCCCGGTGGCCACACGCTTCATCCGGCGCAGGCGGGTGCGCCGGACCTCGTCGGAGCCGCCCCAGGGGCTCTCCGGATCCGGTTGCGCAGCTGCCGGGGCAGTCGCGGTCGTCATGGCACCTCCACGCCCTCGCCTCGAGGGGTCGAGTCTAGGTGCCGCATCCGCGCTGCGGCCCCTTCCCTCGCCAACCGCCTCCCTTCGACCCGACGGCGTCCGAACAGCGGCGCGCCTGGTCAACTGTGCGGGTTGGACGACTTCTGGCGCGCGCAACCCACACCGGTGTTCGTGTGTTCAGGCGTTGCGCTCGAACATCCCGGCGACCGCCGCCAGCCCGAGCACCGAGCGTGCGGCGTACTCCGAGCGCCACATCCCGCCGTGGCAGGACCCGTCGACGAAGAGCTGCATCGGGTGGTCGATCGGCACGTCCGGATTGGCGGTCGACTCGGGGTTGCGCAGGTCGTGGACCAGCAGGGCGGCCATGATCGCATTCGAGGTGTCGGGTTCGAAGATCTCCAGGCCGAAGCGATCCGCGCCCGCGTAGGCCGCAGCCAACCCCTTGTTCTTGATCACCGAACGGGTCCGGGTGCTCGGAGCCACGTTGAGCGACACCCGCACGCCGTCCTCGCGAGCGGCCATCGCACGCCAGCGCTGCAGGCGCTTGGCCAGCAGGTAGTTGGGGCCCTGCTGAGCGACCAGGCAGTCGCAGATGCCGTACTCGACGCCGTCGGGAGTGAAGACCGTCTCAGGGTAGTTCTGCTCGAACTGCCCGATCAGCCGCAGCGGTGAGCGGGCATAGCGCCACATCCCCGCCGAGCGCCAGCGTCGGCGCGACTCCTCCACGGCCTCGATCGGCGCGGCGAACACGTCGGTCGGGGTGGCCAGCCAGGCCAGCATCACGTCGTGCCCGTGGGAGACCAGGTCCATGCTGATCGCATCGATGGCCAGGGAGACGCGCACGTGCAGGGGCCCGTCGGCGTACACGTAGTTGCCCAGCGTGAAGGACCGACCAATGCCGGCCAGCCAGGTGCGCACCTCCGGGGCCTGGGTCAGCAGGTCCGCACCGGCGACCGCGGCGAGTGCATCTCCGGTCAGCGTGCTGCGGTCGGGCGTCCCGGTCGGGACCGGCACCCGCAGCCGGCCCGCGCGACCCTCGGCATCGGTGATGACCCGCCGCCACAGGTCCGGTCGGGGTAGGTCGATCGCCCAGACAGTGGCCTCCCAGTCCAGCAGGCAGGCCGCGGGGCCCATCTCGGCGCCGGCGCCGAGCACGGCGAAGTCCACACCCGTGAGGTCCAGCCACTCCGGGTGGGCGATCACCGCCTCCAGGGCGTGGGCGAAGCTGGGTTCCACGGTGCCGGATGCCACCCAGACATCGAGCTGGTGGCGCAGGTCCGCGCCGGACAGCTGGCGGCCGTGGTACGGGATCACCAGCTCGGTCACCGCACGCCCACCGCCGACCACCTCGGCGGTGGCGAAGGCGGGTTCGGTGTAGCTGGCCATCGCCTCGGCCACGTCCGTGGTTCGCCCGTCCCGGGTGAATGTGAACCGGTCGTAGAGGCTGGCCAGCGCATCCCGGCTCATCGTCACCGAGCCACCCGGGGCGACCATGCCGGACGCCACCAGGTCCTTGGCCGGGGGCAGGTAGCCCTTCCGCCAGTTCGAGATGGCCTCGATCCGGTCGGTCAGGCCGGGGTCGGTCGCTCGAGCGGCATCGGCGAAGACCGCCTGTCCGGTGGCCATCGACGACTGATGGCCGCGCTCGATCGGGAAGTCGATCCCCCGTTGCGGGTCGAACTCCGGCATGCCTGCCGCCTCAGCTGCGCTCGTCGATCGTGCGTCGATACAGGTCCACGGTGATCTTGGCGATCTTGTCCCAGCCGAACTGGTCGACGGCCCGCTCCCGGCCGGCCGAGCCCATCCCCGCCGCGCGCGACGGATCGGACATCACCGCGGACAGCGACTGCGCCAGGCCCGACTCGAAACCGGTCGGGTCGGACTCGTCGTAGTGGACCAGGTGGCCGGTCTCGCCCTCGACCACGACCTCGGGGATCCCGCCGACGTCGCTGGCCACGACTGCCGTCCGACAGGCCATCGCCTCGAGATTCACGATGCCCAGCGGCTCGTACACCGACGGGCAGGCGAACACGCCCGCGTGGGTCAGCGCCTGGACCAGGTGCGCACGGCTGAGGTGCTCGTTCACCCACACCATGTTCTTCGGGCCCTTGGACTCGCGCAGGGCGGCGACCCCGGCTTCCACCTCGGCACCCAGCTCCGCGGTGTCGGGGGAGGAGGCGATGAACACCAGCGGGATGTCGGGGTCCATCTGCGCGGCGGCCCGCAGCAGGTGCGCGATGCCCTTCTGTCGGGTGATCCGCCCGACGAACAGCACGTAGGGCCGGCTCGGGTCGATCCCGACGGACTCGATCAGGTCGGTGTTGGCATCGGGCTGGTAGAGCTCGGTGTCGATGCCGTTGTGCACGACCTCGACCTTGGCCGGGTCCACGTTCGGGTAGGACTCGAGCACGTCGCCGCGCATCCCGTGGCTGACGGCGATGATCTTGTCGGCACCCTCGTAGGCGGTCTGCTCGACCCAGGACGACAGTCGGTAGCCGCCGCCGAGCTGTTCGGCCTTCCACGGCCGCTTGGGCTCCAGGGAGTGCGCCGAGACGACGTGCGGCACGTCGAGATAGATCCCGCCGGCATGTCCGGCGAAATTGGCGTACCAGGTGTGCGAGTGCAGCAGCTCCACGCCCTCGCTGGCCGCGACCATCGCCAGGGAGATCCCCAGGGTCTGCAACGAGGCGTTGGCCCCGGCCAGGGTCGCGGGCACCTGGTGCGCGTTGGCGTCATCGCGCGGCGCGCCCCAGCACTGCACGTCGACATCGATGAGTTTGCGCAGCTCTCGGGCGAGGTATTCCACGTGGACACCTGCGCCGCCGTAGGCCTCCGGGGGCCATTCCCTTGTCAGCAATCCGATTCTCATGCCGGGAAGCCTAGGCCGGGTGGCGCCGGGTTGCGCGCCCGATGGTGTGCGCGTCTGGACCACTCGGCGCGCCTATGCCGCTGCCGGTGGCTACCGTGGAGCCATGCCTAACAGTCCCCGAGTTCTCGGAATCGTCCTCGCAGGTGGAGCGGGCAAGCGACTGATGCCGCTGACCGCCGATCGGGCGAAGCCCGCTGTGCCGTTCGGGGGCAACTACCGGTTGATCGACTTCGTGCTGAGCAACCTGGTCAACGCCGGCTACCACCGTATCGCGGTGCTGACCCAGTACAAGTCGCACTCCCTGGACCGGCACATCACCCAGATCTGGCGGATGTCGAGCATCCAGGGCAACTACGTCACCGCCGTGCCCGCGCAGCAGCGCCTGGGCCCGCGCTGGTACACCGGATCGGCCGATGCTATCTATCAGAGCCTGAATCTCATCGAGGACGACGACCCGGACTACCTGATGGTCTTCGGGGCGGACAACATCTACCGGATGGACCCGCGCCAGATGCTCGAGCAGCACATCGACACCGGTGCCGCTGTGACCGTGGCGGGCATCCGCAAGCCGCGCGCCGAGGCCACCGAGTTCGGTGTCATCGAGCAGGACGAGAACTCCACGAAGATCATGGCGTTCCACGAGAAGGTGCCCGACCCGCCGGCCATCCCCGGCTCCCCGGACGAGTCGTTCATCTCGATGGGCAACTACCTGTTCACCCGTGACTGGCTGGTGGACACGCTGCGCTCCGACGCCGCCGACGACAACTCCGTGCACGACATGGGTGGCAACATCATCCCGGCGCTCACCGAGCAGGGGTTGGCCCACGTCTACGACTTCGGTACCAACGTCATTCCCGGCGAGACCGACCGGGACAAGGCCTACTGGATGGACGTCGGCTCGATCGACGCCTACCACGAGGCGCACATGGACCTGGTCAGCGTGCACCCGATCTTCAACCTCTACAACAAGCAGTGGCCGATCATCAATGCCTCCCTGGGCTCACCGCCGCCGGCGAAGTTCGTCGAAGGTGGCAACGCGCACGAGTCCATCATCGGGGCGGGGGCAGTGATCGCCGGCGGGCATGTCCGCTCCTCGGTGCTCTCCCAGGACGTGCGGGTGGCCCAGGGCGCCTATCTCGAGGGCGCGGTACTGCTGCCAGGTGTGCGCATCGGCCGTGGCGCGGTGGTGCGCAACGCGATCCTGGACAAGAACGTGGTGGTGCCCGACGGCGCCCAGGTGGGCGTGCACCTCGACGCCGACCGGGAGCGGTTCACCGTCTCCGACGGTGGGATCGTGGCCGTGGGCAAGGGCATCACCATCTGAGGCCGTTCGGTCGACTGCTCGCCGACGATCGATCCGGCCCCGTGCGTCATCGATCGGGCACTGTGAATGCCAGATCGATGACGCACCCTGTGATGGGAGCCCACGGCACCGGGCCTACTTCTTGAAGGCCTTGCACTTGTCGCCCAGGTGAGCGGCGGCGTCCTCGCGGGCCTTCTTGCGCGAGCGCCGGCCCGGGCCGGTCCACCCGCAGTCGCAGCGGGCTTGGGTGAAGTTCTTCTTCTCCACCAGATGCAACGGGCTGTCGTGGTGACCTGTCGCGTCCGCCTCGTCGTTCTTCTTGCTCACCGGTGGCCTCCTCGCTCGATCGAACCCTACGGCCCGAGCAGGCGCGGGCTAGGCTTGGGCCATGTCGACCAGCAGCTGGACTGTGACCGGAATGACCTGCGAGCACTGCGTGAAGGCCGTCACCGAGGAGGTGTCGGCGACCGAGGGCGTCACTGCCGTGGACGTGGACCTGGCCACGGGGATCGTGACCGTCACCGCTGCCGCCGACCCGAGCCGCGCGGCGGTCGCGGCTGCGGTGGACGAGGCCGGCTACGAACTGGCCTGATCATGAGCGCCATCGAGATCGTCGAAGTCAGCGCCCGCGACGGCTTGCAGAACGACCCGGCTCGGCTGAGCACGGCGCAGAAGGTCGACTTGATCGGTCGCTGCGCGGCCGCCGGCCTGCGCCGCGCGGAGATCGCCTCCTTCGTCAACCCGAAGCTGGTGCCGCGGATGGCCGACGCCGAGGCGGTCGTGGCCGGGGTACGGGCAGCTGTGCCCGGCCCGGCGTCATGGATCGGGCTGGTGCTCAACACCCGCGGGTTCCATAGGGCGGCCGCCACCGGCGTCGACGAGGTCAACTGCGTGGTGTCGGTCTCCGACGAGTTCTCCCGGGCCAACCAGGGCATGTCCAGTGCGGAGACGATCGCCGTGGTCGCCGAGGTCGTGCCGTTGGCGCTGGCCGCCGGGATCCGGCCCACCGTCACCCTGTCGGTGGCCTTCGGCTGCCCGTTCGCCGGGGAGGTTGCTTTGGACGACCTGCGCCGGGTGGTCGGGGCGGTGGCGGGCACCGGCGTCACGGAGGTCGCCCTCGCCGACACGATCGGCGTCGCGGTGCCCCATCACGTCACCGAACGCGTCGCCGCCACCCGGGCGCTGATCGGCGACCTGCCGCTGCGCGCGCACTTCCACAACACCCGCAACACCGGCTACGCGAACGCGCTGGCTGCCGCGGACGCCGGCGTGGACGTGCTCGATGCCAGCCTCGGCGGCATCGGCGGCTGCCCGTTCGCGCCCCGAGCCACCGGCAACATCGCCACCGAGGACCTCGTCTTCGCCCTGCACCGCAGCGGGTTCGCGACCGGGGTGGATCTCGACGCCGCGATCGCGGCCAGCGATTGGCTGGCCGGGCAGCTGGACCGCTCGCTGCCCGCGTACCTGCCCAAGGCGGGCCCCTTCCCGGCTGCCTGACCGCCGGCGGTCCGATCCATGCAGCGCCAGAGCGGTGCATGGGATCCTGGCCGCCGTGATCCGGGAACGTGTCCGAAATCACAGTGCGCCACCGTGCTCGCGACGCCAACCGCACAGCCGGAGTTCACCGCGAGTTCATCGCGACAGCGCCAGCCATTCCCACAGCAGTCCTAGCGTCGGTGCTGTCCGATAGTCCTTCCAGCACACAGGAGCAACCACGGTGAAGAACCGTCTCGTCGCGGGGGCCGCCATCTCGGCCGCGCTCGCGCTCACCCTCGCCGGCTGCAGCGACGCCGACACCGGAGCCACCGGCGCCACAGGCGACGCCGGTTCGGCACTGTCCGGCAGCATCAAGGCCTCGGGCTCCTCGGCCCAGAAGAACGCCATGGCCGAGTGGATCAACGCGTTCCAGACCGAGAACGGCGGCGTCACCATCGACTACCAGGCCAACGGGTCCGGCGCCGGCATCCAGGACTTCATCAACAACCAGACCGCGTTCGCGGGCTCCGACTCCGCACTCAAGCCCGAGGAGAAGACCGCGGCCGACGCCCGGTGCACCGGCGGCGAGGCGATCAACATTCCGATGGTCGGCGGCGCGATCGCGCTGGCCTACAACGTCGAGGGCGTGGACAACCTCACACTGACCCCCGCGGTCATCGCAGGCATCTTCGACAGCAGCATCACCAACTGGAACGACCCGAAGATCGCCGAGATCAACACGGGAGTGACCCTGCCCGACGCGCCTATCGCGCAGTTCCACCGCAGCGATGAGTCCGGCACCACGGCCAACTTCACCAGCTACCTGGCGGCGACCGCGCCGGACGAGTGGACCTTCGAGGTCGGCAAGGGCTGGACCGCGCCGGGCGGCCAGGGCTCCAAGGGCAGCGACGGCGTCGCTTCCTCGTTGACGTCGACGCCGAACTCGATCGGCTACGTCGAGCTGTCCTTCGTCCTGGACGGTGACCTGAAGGCGGCCAAGGTCGACAACGGCGGCGGTGCCGTCGAGGCCACCAGCGCCAACGCGGCCGCGGCCATCGAGGCGGCCACTGTCGTGGGCACCGGCAACGACCTGGCCCTCGAGCTCGACCCGACGATCGCCGAGGCCGGTGCCTACCCGATCGTGCTGGTGACCTACGAGATCACCTGCTCGACTGGCCTGCCGGCCGCCGACGTGGCGATCGTCAAGCCCTTCCTGCAGTACACCGCCAGCACTGAGGGGCAGGGCATCCTGGAGGGCATCGGCTACGTGCCGATCACCGGAGACCTGCTCACCAAGGTGCAGGCCTCCGTCGATGCACTGAGCTGAGCACACAGCGATGATCGTGTCGGGCGGGAGGCGGCAACGCCCACCCGCCCGACACGGGCGCCGGACCGCTCGACACAATCAGTAGCAGCGCACTGGATCACCCCACCGCTCAAGCCACGAGGAGGACGAGGCCACGATGGCTGACGCCCCACCCACCGACGCCTCCCCGATCAGCGGGGACAGCGTGCGTCGCGGTGACCAGATCTTCGGGGGGATGTCCAAGGGGGCCGGTATCCTCGTGCTGGTCATCATGGGGGCCATCGCGGTATTCCTGGCCTGGAAGTCCCTCCCGTCGCTGGCGTCGAACACCGCCAACTTCTTCACCGAGCAGTCCTGGAACCCGGACGGCGACCCGGCCGTCTTCGGCATCGCCTCACTGGCGTTCGGCACCTTGGTCTCGGCCTTCATCGCGATGCTGCTGGCCGTCCCGGTGGGCATCGGGATCGCGCTGTTCATCGTGCTCTACGCCCCGCGGCGACTGGGCACCGCGCTTGCGTTCATCACCGACCTGCTGGCCGCGGTGCCCTCGATCATCTTCGGCCTCTGGGGCCTGGATGTGCTGATCTCGGGTTCGGAGAACGTACAGCGCTGGATGAACGACTACCTCGGCTGGACGATCATCTTCCAGAACCGCCTGGACCTGTACGGCAAGAGCCTGTTCATCGCCTCGCTGGTCCTGGCCATCATGATCCTGCCCACCGTGGCTGCAGTCAGCCGCGAGGTCATCCTCCAAGTGCCCTCAGGGCACAAGGAGGCCGCCTTGGCTCTGGGAGCCACCCGTTGGGAGATGGTTCGGATGGCCGTCTTCCCGTTCGCCAAGCCCGGGATGATCTCCGCGGCCATGCTTGGCCTGGGCCGCGCACTGGGCGAGACCATCGCCGTGGCACTGATCCTCTCGGCAGTGTTCACCATCAACGTGCACCTAACCGAACCCGGCGGCAACACGTTCGCGGCCAACATCGCGCTGAAGTGGAACGAGGCCGGCAGCAACGGCCTATCGGCCCTGATCGCCAGCGGCCTGGTCCTGTTCGTGCTCACGCTGAGCGTCAACATGATCGCGCGCTGGATCGTCGCCCGGCGGGCCGAGTTCTCTGGGGCGAACTGACATGACCACCACCACGACCCGCACTGAGGCCCCCGCGCCGGGCCACAGCCGGCTCACCGGAGGCCAGCTGCCCCGCTGGGCGGTGGGCACCGTCGGTGCCGGGGCCATCGCACTGGCCGTGCTGCTGAACATGACCACCGGCCTGGCCGGCTGGTTCGGCACGACCCTGGTGGGCGCCCTGCTGTTCATCGCGGCCCAGAGCGCGTGGAGCTTCGCCGTGGAGGGCAAGCGGCATGCGGTCGACCGCCTGGCCACCACGCTGGTCTACTCGACGTTTGTCATCGCACTCGTGCCGCTGATCTCGGTGCTGTGGACCGTCATCGTCAACGGCCTGCGGGTGATGAGCTGGGACTTCCTGACGCTGTCGATGCGCAACGTGAGCCCGCGCAGCACGGGCGGTGGTGCGGGGCATGCCATCGTGGGCACGATCGAGCAGGTGCTTATCGCTGCTGCGTTCGCCGTGCCGGTCGGCATCCTGGCCGCGATCTTCTTGGTCGAGTACGGCCGCGGCCGGCTGGCCCGGGCCATCTCGTTCTTCGTCGACGTCATGACCGGGATCCCGTCGATCGTGGCCGGCCTGTTCATCTTCACCGCCTTCGTTCTGGGGCTGGGTCTGGAGCGCTCGGGCTTCGCCGCCGCCCTGGCGCTGGCCATCCTGATGCTGCCGGTCATCATCCGCACCACCGAGGAGATGCTGCGGATCGTGCCCAACGACCTGCGCGAGGCCGCCTACGCCCTGGGTGTGCCCAAGTGGCGCACGGTCATCAAGGTGGTCCTGCCCACGGCGCTGGCCGGGATCGTCACGGGAGCGATGCTCGCGGTGGCCCGCGTCGCCGGCGAGACCGCCCCCCTGCTGCTGACCACGTTCCTGACCCAGAGCTACAACAACAACCCGTTCTCCGGCCCGCAAGCCGCCCTGCCCACGTTCGTCTGGGACCAGATCACCAGCGGGACGCCGGCATCGGTCGATCGCGCCTGGGCCGGCGCCCTGGTCCTGATCACCCTGGTGATGATCGTCTACATAGCCGCGAAGCTGCTCGCCGCCCGCTTCGCCCCGAAGGGATGAGGCCCCGCACATGAGCAAGTCGATCACCTTGAAGGATGTCGACATCTACTATGGCGCGTTCAAGGCCGTCGAGGGGGTGTCCCTCGATGTGCCTCGCAATGCGGTGACGGCATTCATCGGGCCGTCGGGCTGCGGCAAGTCCACGGTGCTGCGCACCATCAACCGGATGCACGAGGTGATCCCCGGTGCCCGCGTCGAGGGCAGCGTCCTGCTCGACGACGAGGACATCTACGGCCCCGGCGTCGACCCGGTCAACGTTCGACGCACGATCGGAATGGTGTTCCAGCGGCCCAACCCATTCCCCACGATGTCGATCGCGGAGAACGTCCTGGCCGGGGTGCGACTGGCGGGCGGGCGCATGAGCAAGTCCGACGCGGAGGCCGTCGTCGAGGAGTCCCTGCGCGGGGCGAACCTCTGGGAGGAGGTCAAGGACCGGCTGAACAAGCCCGGGTCCGGGCTTTCCGGTGGCCAGCAGCAGCGGTTGTGCATCGCTCGTGCGATCGCGGTGAAGCCTCAGGTGCTGCTCATGGACGAGCCATGCTCAGCGTTGGACCCGATCTCCACGCTGGCCATCGAGGACCTGATCCGCGAGCTCGTGGAGCAGTACACGATCGTCATCGTGACCCACAACATGCAGCAGGCGGGTCGGGTGTCGGACACCACGGGCTTCTTCAACCTCGCCGGGGTGGGCCAGCCGGGTCGGCTGATCGAGATGGGCTCCACCACAGACATCTTCTCCAAGCCGACCCAGTCGGCCACCGAGGACTACATCTCCGGCCGCTTCGGCTGATCAGCCGGCGTGGGCCGGGCGCTGCTAGCCCGGGGGTCGGGCTGGCTGCCAGTCGCGGCCGTTGCCGGCCCGGCGCTTATCGTCCAGCGCTTGGATCAGTGACTTTCGGCGAGCGCCGCCAGGCGCCTGATCGAGGCGTCCAAGCTCTCGGACGTGGTCGCGCGGGCACGCGGTAGGCGCTTCTCGTCGGTCAGGGCAGTCCAGTCGTAGGTGTGGGTGACGCGGGTGTGTGCCGAGTCGATCGGTTCGAGCTCCCATCGCCAGAGGTGCCCCGGCGGCTCCTGCCCCGGCTCCGCGGGCAGCCAGGCGATCCGGGCACCCTCGTCGAACTCGACCACGTGGTTCTCCCGGACGGTGCCCTTCGTGATCGTCATCGTGAACACCGCGCCGACGCCTCGGACCCGCTGGCCGGGTGCCGCCTGCGCGAGGTTGTCGTTACCGTCCCAGCGAGGCTGCTGGGTGGGCTCGGCGATCAGTTCGAATATGCGCTCGGCGCTGGCCTGTACGTCCCGGCTCGCGGTGACGATGCGGGGGACCTCGTCGTCGGTGGGCATGCCCCAGTAGAGCACGCTGGAGGGCGGTCACTCGATCCATGCCGGGCCCTCGGACGGGCCCACCCCGCAGCGGATTCCTCGACTGGACAACACGGCCCTGGGCGCGCCCTTTGCGCCCAGATTGACGCGGCTGCCTGCGATGCGGCAGGGGCCTGATAACGCCCGCATCACCGCCCAGTTCCTCGTGCCGTAGGAGGTCTCGGTCCCGAGAAGCCATCCGGACGGGTGGAAATCGGTCAGAGGTTCGCGGCCGGATTAGCGGCCTTCCTGAGAAGTTCATCCCTCGTTCCCACAGCCATCAGGTCCTACCGGGGGCTTGCTACTTAGCCTGATACCCGAGTCGGTTGCCCTTGCCCTGCCCGCTGGACTGGTCGTGTTCCTGCTCGGCTTGGACATCCTCACCGGGGCCCTGAAGGCGCAATCCGGGGAGGTCCTGCGGCGGTTGATCACGCGCCTGACTCCGAACAGGTTCGCGGGGATGGCCACTGGCACGGTTGTGACGATCGTGCTGCAGTCCTCTACGATCACGACTGTTCTGGCGGTGGGTCTGGTTAGCGGTGGGATGCTGACGTTCGTCCAGTCGCTGGGCATCATCCTCGGCGCGAACATCGGCACGACGACGACCAGGCGATCGCGTTCGATACCAGCGCGTTGGGATTGGTGCTGCTCGTCGGTGGCTTCCTGGTCATGAAACTGGTCCGCGGCCGCGGCGCCACCCTGGCTGCGACGGTGGTGTTCGGCCTCGGGCTGGTGTTCCTGGGCATGGAGTTGATGAGCGACGCGGTGCGCCCACTGCGCAGTTCCCAGTCGTTCCTGGACCTCATATCCACACTGACCAACCCGCTGCTCGGGATGCTCGCGGGGGCGGCGTTCACGGCTGCGGTCCAGTCCTCGACGGCGGCGACCGGGGTGGCGATCGCCATGGCACTGAGGGCCTGATCCCACTCGGGGCCGGGGTCGCGATCATCCTCGGCTCGAATATCGGCACCTGCGTGACCGCGGGATTGGCCGCGGTGGGCAAGCCGCCGGCGGCGGTGCGCACCGCCGCCTTTCACATCCTGGTCAACGTGGTCGGTGCCATGGTGTGGCTGTTCTTCATCGATCAACTCGGGGACATCGCCGTCGCCATGTCCCCGAGTTACCCGGAGCTGACCGGGATCGACCAGCGCGCGGCGGAGACCCCGCGGCAGTTCGCGATGGCACACACCGTGTTCAACCTGTCCACGGCGCTGGTGCTGGTGTGGTTCCTGGGCCCGATCGCGCGCCTGCTCGAGCGGCTCATCCCCGACCGGCCGACCTCGGCACCGTCCGGTGCGCCGGTGCACCTCGACGACGCCCTGCTGGGCACTCCGTGGGCGGCACTGGAGGCTGCCAGGGAGGAGATCAGCGCCCTGGGCGTCGAGGTCGAGACGATGACTCGGTCAGCGCTTCCCGCGCTTGCCGGCGAAGGACTGCCCCTGCTCGAACGCATCGGGGTCATGGAAGCCTCGGTCGACGCGCGGTACCATCACATCTTCGCGTTCCTGCGTGCCGTGTCCGCCAGCAGCGCCGGACCCGAGCCCGCACGGCAGGCCGCGGCCCTGCTCGACGTTGCCGACGAGCTCGAGGGAATCGCTGACACCGTGGACCTGACCATCGCCGCCACCGCACAGGAACTGCACCAGGCCGGCCGCCCGTTGGCCCCGGCAGAAGTCGCGCTCCTCGAGCCGCTTGCCGACATCGTGCTTGAGCACCTGCACCTGGCCGTCGCGGGTGTCTCGGACCCGCCCAGCGGCGCAGCCCTGCTGGCCGCCGGGACGGGCGCCGCGGTCGAACGCACGCTCGCGATCGCGGCGGCCGAGTCCCGCCAGAGGCTTGCCAGCGGTGCCATCGACGTGCCGGAGTATGCAGTGACCGACGACGTCCTGGAGCAGTACCGCCGGGTCCATGGGGCTTCGATTCGGATCGTCCGGGCGCGGCTGACCCTCGACGCGTCGGGCGCCGTCGGCGAGACCCGGGTGCATGCCCGGGTCTTATGACCGGGAGCCAGCCGAACCACCGAGTGCGCCGTCGACTCCCCTGACCCAAGGCGTGGTTCAGTGCGCAGGGCCACCTCAAAGCCGTGGACGCCTCAGTTCAGTTCACCCTCCGCGCGCAGGCGCGGCGAAGAGCAGTTGGTGCGAGGAGATGAGGTGGTCTGCGGTCGACCGGTTGCAGGCAGCGGGGATGTCGCGCAGGACGGCGATGCTCAGCAGGGCTAGACGGTATGGGTGTGGCTGGTTGTTGGTTGGTGAGGTGGGTCCGCCGTCCGGTGCGGGGGCCCCGCGGGCGGGCTGCGGCCCCCGTGGTGGTTCTTCCTCGCTCGCCCTCCCCGCGCCGGCCG
>JBAVKQ010000333.1:0-8675 GCA_049688395.1 Candidatus Nanopelagicales bacterium | reverse complement strand
TCCCGAACCCGCCGCTGCGGGGGCCGTCACGACGTGGCAGAACGCCCCTGGCGCCCCGTGCGGCGTGTTGTCGCCGAACAACAGCGACTCGAGCAGGTCCTCGGTGGCCGCCACCTCGTGCGCGCTGCGCTCGTACTCGGCCAGTTCGCGGACCATCGCCAGGATCTCGGGCACGTCCGCTCGGGTGGCGGGCCGGATGCATGACTCGGGGGCGCCGGGATCCGCGTCGCGGTCCGGCGCCCCCGAGGTGGCTGCAGATGTGCTCACGCGGCCTTGGTCGCCCAGAAGATCTCGGCGATCGCGTCGATCTTGGCCAGCAGCTCATCGGCCACGGCGACATCGTTGGTGCCCTTCGTGCCGCCCGCTCCGGCCAGCTTGGTGGCCTCGTTGAACAGCGTGTTCAGGTCGGGGTACTTCTCGAAGTGCGGGGCCTTGAAGTAGTCGGTCCACAGCACCCACAGGTGCTCCTTGACCATGTGGCTGCGCTCCTCCTTGATGGAGATGGCGCGGGCCTTGAAGTCCGGGTCGCTGGAGTCGTTGTGCTTGACCATGCACGCCTTGACCGACTCGGCCTCGAGGCGGGCCTGGGCGGGGTCATAGACGCCGCAGGGGAGGTCGCAGTGGGCGTGGACGGTGGTCCGGGGGGCCAGGAACGAGAGCATGGGTCCTCCTGAGTGGGGTCGGATAGGCCCCGTCGGGTGTGGTCCCGACGGGCGTGTGCGCCAGACTACGCCAGTGCGCGGCTACCGGTACCTGGCTGTGGCCGGGCCCTCGATGCACCCCACCCTGGCTGCGGGGGACTGGGTGCTGGCCCGCGCCGACGGGCGCGCTGGCGTGGGTGACGTGGTGGTCCTCGAGCACCCGCAGCGGCCGGGCCTCCTGATCGTCAAGCGGGTGGTCCGGACCTCCGCCGAGGGCTTCTGGGTGCTCGGCGACGCCCCCGAGCAGTCCAGCGACTCGCGGCACTTCGGCGCGGTGCCCAGCGTGATCGGTCGGGTGCTCTGGCGGGTCCGGCCCTGGGGTCGGGTCCGCTGAACCGCGACCGCTGAACCGCGACCGCAGGACCGCAGACCGCCGACCCGGCCCGTGCCGAGCGGACTCAGGTGGTCAGCACGATCTTGCCGAACAGGTCACCGGCCGCCACGTGCCGCAGCGCCTCGTCGGCCTCGGCCAGCGGCAGCTCGCGATCGATCAGGGGCCGCACCCCGGTGGCCGCGCACATCGCGACCAGGCGCTCGAGCTCCTCGCGGGTGCCCATGGTGGACCCGACGACCGACAGCTGCAGGAAGAACACCCGGGACAGGTCCGCCGGCGGCTGCGATCCGGAGGTCGCCCCGGCGATGACCACCCGTCCGCCGGGCTTCAGCGAGCGCAGGGTGTGCGCCCAGGTGGCTGCCCCCACGGTCTCCATGACCGCGTCGACCTTCTCCGGCAGCCGGGCGCCGGAGGCGAAGGCCGCGTGCGCGCCGATCTCCACGGCGCGATCACCCCTGGTCGCATCCCGCGAGGTGACCCACACCCGCAAGCCGGCCTGCCGGGCCAGCACGACCAGCGCGGTGGACACCCCGCCGCCCGCACCTTGGATCAGCACGGTCTGGCCCGGCACCAACCCCGAGCGGGTGAACAGCATCCGGTAGGCAGTCAGCCACGCGGTCGGCAGGCAGGCGGCCTGCGCCCAGCTCAGCTCGGCGGGCTTGGGCACCAGGTTGCGCACCGGGACGGCGACCCGTTCGGCGAACGTCCCCTGGTGAATCTCGGAGAGCAGCGATCGACCCGGGTCGACGGTCTCGTCGGCGTAGCCGCCCGAGGCGATGACTCCGTGGACGATCACCTCGTTGCCCTCCGGGTCCACCCCCGCGGCGTCGCAGCCCAGGATCATCGGCAACTTGTCTGCGCTGATCCCCACCCCCTTGAGGGTCCACAGGTCGTGGTGGTTGACGCTGGTGGCCCGCACCTCGACGGTGACCCACCCGTCGCGGGCCACCGGCTCGGCATGCTCGCCGAGGTGCAATCCGGACAGGGGATCATCGTTGCTGAACGACACGGCGCTGGCTGCGAACATGGCTTGATCCTGCCAGAGTCGCCCGGGCCCTTGGGGGGTAGCCTTGAGACCTGTGTGGCGATCGGCCAGTCGAGGTCGCCGGAGGATCTCCAGATTCGTCGAGAGGGTGCCGGACGTGGCCAGTGACATCGGAGCCCGGATGGTGGCGTTCGGGACCAACGAGTGGCTGGTCGACGAGATCTACCAGCAGTACCTCAAGGACCCGCAGTCGGTCGACCGGGCGTGGTGGGACTTCTTCGCCGACTACCGGCCGGGGGAGTCCACCAGCAGCATTCCCGCCCCGGCCCCCACGGCAGCCCCGCCGGCACCCACCGACGCCAGCATCCACACCCCGATGGCCGGGGTCACGCCCACGCGGACCCGGTCGGCGGCCGAAACCCCCGCCCCCGCCGCCGCAGGCCCAGCTTCAGCCCCAGCTCCGGCGCCGCCCGCGCCCACGGGGCCGAGGATCGTCGTGCCGTCGATCGGCCACAGCCTGCCGGGCTCGGACATGGAGGCACCGGAAAGCCCCGAGAACCGGATCTCACCCCAGCCGAGCCTGGCCAGCATCCCCACGATCGACGAGCACGGCGACACCCCACCTCGGGTGCTGCGCGGGCCCGCGGCCCGGGTCGTGACCAACATGGAGGCCAGCCTGGAGGTCCCCACCGCGACCTCCGTGCGGGCGATGCCGGCCAAGCTGCTCATCGACAACCGGCACGTCGTCAACAACCAGCTCACCCGGGGCCGCGGCGGCAAGGTCTCCTTCACCCACCTGATCGGGTACGCGCTGGTCCGCGCCCTGGCCGAGATGCCCGAGATGAACGTGGCCTTCGTGACCGTCGAGGGCAAGCCGGCCGTGGCCACGCACCGCACGATCAACCTGGGCCTGGCCATCGACCTGACCAAGCCCGACGGCGCCCGCCAGCTGCTGGTCCCCTGCATCAAGGGCGCCGAGCAGATGGACTTCGCGACCTTCTGGGCCACCTACGAGGAGCTGGTCCGCAAGGCGCGCAGCGGCGGGCTGACCGCCGACGACTTCGCGGGCACCACCGTGACGCTGACCAATCCGGGGACCATCGGCACCGTGCACAGCGTGCCGCGCCTGATGGCCGGCCAGGGCCTGATCGTGGGCGTGGGCTCGCTGGACTACCCGGCCGAGTGGCAGGGCGCGGCTCCCGAGACGCTGGCCCGCCAGGGCGTGAGCAAGATCCTGACCCTCACCTCCACCTACGACCACCGGATCATCCAGGGCGCGCAGTCCGGGGACTTCCTGCGCAGGGTGCACCAACTCCTTCTCGGTGAGCACGACTTCTACGACGAGATCTTCACCGCGCTGCGGATCCCCTACGAGCCCGTGCGCTGGGCGACCGACATCGCGGTCAGCCACGACGCGGACCTGAACAAGACCGCCCGTGTGCAGGAGCTCATCCACGCCTACCGCGTGCGCGGGCACCTCATGGCCGACATCGATCCGCTGGACTACAAGCAGCGCAAGCACCCCGACCTCGACGTCAACCAGCACGGCCTGACGCTGTGGGACCTGGATCGGGAGTTCGCCGTCGCCGGCTTCGCCGGTAGGCAGTTCATGACCCTGCGCGAGGTGCTGCGCGTGCTGCGCGATGCCTACTGCCGCACTGTGGGCATCGAGTACATGCACATGCAGGACCCCGGGCAGCGGCGCTGGATCCAGAAGCGCATCGAGTCGACCCCGGACAAGCCCGAGCGCGCCGAGCAGCTGCGCATCCTGCGCACGCTGAACGCGGCCGAGGCGTTCGAGACCTTCCTGCAGACCAAGTACGTCGGCCAGAAGCGGTTCTCCCTGGAGGGCGGCGAGTCGACCATCGCGATGGTGGACGCCGTGCTGTCCGCCGCTGCCGAGGACGGCCTCGAGGAGGTCTGCATCGGGATGCCGCACCGTGGCCGGCTCAACGTGCTGGCCAACATCGCCGGAAAGTCCTACTCGCGGATCTTCAACGAGTTCGAGGGCAACTACGGCGTCGAGAGCGTGCAGGGCTCCGGGGACGTGAAGTACCACTTGGGCACCGAGGGCACGTTCACCGCTCCGGGCGGCGAGCAGGTCCGCGTGTCCCTGGCCGCCAACCCGAGTCACCTCGAGGCCGTCAACCCGGTGCTCGAGGGGATCGTGCGGGCCAAGCAGGATCAGCTGGCCTACGACGACTTCAGCCGCAAGTTCGAGGTCCTCCCGGTGCTCATGCACGGTGATGCGGCGTTCGCCGGCCAGGGGGTCGTGGCCGAGACGCTGAACCTGAGCCAGTTGCAGGGCTACCGCACCGGCGGCACCGTGCACCTGATCGTGAACAACCAGGTCGGGTTCACCACCTCGCCGAAGTACAGCCGCTCGTCGGTCTACTGCACCGACGTCGCGCGGATGATCCAGGCACCGATCTTCCATGTCAACGGCGACGATCCCGAGGCGGTCGTGCGGGTGTCGCGGATGGCCTACGAGTTCCGCAAGGAGTTCGGCAAGGACGTCGTGATCGACATGGTCTGCTACCGGCGGCGCGGGCACAACGAGGCCGATGATCCCTCGCTGACCCAGCCGACCATGTACGCGGTCATCGACGCCAAGCGCTCGGTGCGCAAGCTCTACACCGAGGCCCTGATCGGGCGCGGCGACATCAGCGTGGAGGAGGCCGAGGAGGCCCTGCGCGACTTCCAGGGACGCCTCGAGCGGGTGTTCCAGGAGACCCGGGCCGGCAGCGACGAGCAGTTCAACCCCAACTCCGCAGAGGTCATCGAGAAGGGCCAGAAGGAGCTCACGCCGCAGACACCGGCGTGGGACGTCGACACCTCGATCAGTCGCGAGGTCGTGGACCTGGTCGTGCGCAGCCAGATCGACCTGCCCGAGGGGTTCACCGCCCACCCGCGCCTGGTCCCGCAGCTGCGTCGGCGCGCGGAGATGGTGGCCACCGACGCGATCGACTGGGGGATGGGCGAGGCGCTTGCGATCGGGTCCCTGGTCAACGAGGGCAAATGGGTGCGCCTGGCCGGTCAGGACTCCCGGCGCGGCACGTTCGGCCACCGGCACGCGGTGATCGTCGATGCGCGCACGGGCTGGCAGTACAAGCCGCTCAAGCAGTGCTACGCAAAGGGCGGCAAGCTGTTCGTCTACGACTCCCTGCTCAGCGAGTTCGCCGCGGTCGGCTTCGAGTACGGCTACGGCGTGGCCCGACCCGATGCGCTGGTCATGTGGGAGGCGCAGTTCGGCGACTTCGTCAACGGTGCGCAGACGATCGTCGACGAGTTCATCACCTCCGCCGAGCAGAAGTGGGCCCAGCGCTCCTCGGTCGTGCTGCTGCTGCCGCACGGCTACGAGGGCCAGGGCCCGGACCACTCCTCGGCGCGCATCGAGCGCTTCCTGACCCTGTGTGCCCAGGACAACATGACCGTTGCCCAGCCGAGTACGCCTGCCTCGTACTTCCACCTGCTGCGCTGGCAGGTGCACTCCCGGTTGACCCGGCCGATGATCGTGTTCACGCCGAAGTCCCTGCTGCGGGCCAAGGTCTCCACGTCGCTGACGCAGGACTTCACGGAGGGATTCTTCCGAGCGGTCCTCGACGACCGCGCGATCAGCCAGGGCCGGATGGAGCCCAGTGCGGTGCGCCGCGTGCTGCTCTGCTCGGGCAAGGTCGGCTACGACCTGATGGCCGAGCGGGACAAGCGCGAGCGCAGCGACGTGGCCGTGCTGCGCATGGAGCGCCTCTACCCCATCCCGCAGCTCACGCTCATCGAGACCCTGAAGCGCTTCGGCGACGCCGAGATCGTCTGGGTCCAGGACGAGCCGGAGAACATGGGTCCGTGGCCGTTCATGAACCAGCACCTGCCGACAGTGATCTCGCGCAGCATCCGGCACGTGACCCGTTCGCAGAGCGGATCGCCGTCGGTGGGGTCGCTGCACCGCCACGAGGAGCAGCAGCGCGACCTCATGGACCGGGCGTTCGCGTAGGCGCGGGGCCGTGTACGACACCGACCGTGGGATCGAGGAGCTCGCGGCCCGACGCGGTGCCGAGCAGGTCAGCCTGGAGTGGTTGGCCGGCCAGTTGGTAACGTTCGTCGACCTGCACCCGCAGTTCGAGAACGCCGTGGACCGGCTGGCGAGCTGGTTGGCCCGCGACGACGACGAGTAGGGCTCGACTTCGGCGCGCCCCTGGGCTGTCGCGCGCCTGGCACTGCGCGCCGGCGACCCTGAGTCCGGCCCGCGCGCCGCGAGAATGTGCTGATCCGGACACCGGGCGGCCGCTGGCGGACACAGGTGTCCGGATCAGAGCATCGGGCCGCGGCGTGGCGTGATGCAGAGGTCAGCGAGCGGCGCGCGCGGAGCCCTGCGCCAGGCCTGCCAGGGTTCCGGCGACCAGCCCGCCCAACGAGGGCAGGTGGTACCCGCCCTCCTGGACGGCCACCGTGGGCAGGCCCAGGCTGCCGAGCAGGATCCCGGTCGCCCGCAGCCCGTCGCCGGTGACGCGCAGCGGGCTCTCGGGATCGTCGATGGCGCTGTCCACGCCCAGGGACACCACCAGCGCATCGGCACCGAACGCGCCCACGTGGTGGGTGAGTTCCTCGACGGCGCTGAGCCAACGGTCGTCGCCTGACCTGGCCGGCAGCGCGATGTTGCGGTTGGTCCCCTGACCGGCGCCGAGCCCGGCCTCGTCGGCGAAGCCCAGGAAGTGCGGGAACCAGCCGGCACCCGGATCGATGTGCACCGAGCCGTAGAAGACGTCCCCACGGTGGTAGAAGATCGACTGGGTGCCGTTGCCGTGGTGGGCGTCGACGTCGAGGATGGCCACCCTCCGGGCGCCCCGCGCGCGCAGCCGCTCGGCGGCGATCGCTGCGTTGTTCAGGTAGCAGGACCCGCCGAAGGCGGCGCGGGCGGCGTGATGCCCCGGCGGCCGGCTCAGCGCATAGGCCAATGGCGGGCCCGGGGCGCCGGTGCCGGGGGAGGCCCCCGCATCGCTGACCCAGGCGGCATCGGCGACCATGTCCGCGGCGCTCAGCGCGGCGCCCGCAGCCGCCTCGACGGCATCCCAGGTGCCTGGCCCGATCAGGGTCATGGTGTCGTAGCAGTACTGACCGGCCCGGGCGTGCGTCGCCGTCGGACGGCGCACCGGCAGTCCGCCGAGCATCCCGGAGGTGGGGAACACGTAGCCGACCACCCGGTCCTGGCCCGGGTCCTCGGCGTAGCCCCCGACCACCCAGGCGTCGTGGATGCTGCGCAGGTGCTCGATCATGCCCCGCTCGTGCACCGCGAGCAGGGCCTCGGGGTCCGGGTCGCCGGCGGTGACCTCCGGGTGCCCGGCCCGGATCAGTGCCTCACGGATCACGTTGACCCGCTCCACGACCTCGGTCCCCGGCGTGCGGACCCCCAGCCAGATCTCCGCGCCGGGCAGGTGCCGGCGGGTCCGGGGATGCCAGACGAACGGGATGGGCGGGGCATGCTCCTCGGTCGGGTTCACCGCGCCATCCTGCCACTGAGGATGTGGATGCACCCCGCAACCGCGTGCACCGCGCGGCTGGCATGCTGCACCCATGACGAGCCTGGCCGACTTCGGTCGCACGATCGGGACCATGCCCAGCGGACCCACGGACTCGGTGTGCGACGTGCCCGGCGTCGGTCTGGGGCACACCACGATCGTGCGCGACGAGCCGGGGCCGCCGGCCGGCCGCGGGGTGGCGCGCACCGGGGTGACGGTCCTGGACCTCGGGGCGGACCTGTGGGCCCGACCCGTGTCCGCGGGCGGATCGGTGCTCAACGGGGCAGGTGAGTGCACCGGCTGGCAGTCGGCCCAGGAGTGGGGGCTGATCGAGACGCCGGTGTACCTGACCTCGACGATGGCGCTGGGCCGGGTGTACGACGCCGCCTGCCGGCTCGCGCTGGCCGAGACCGTCGGGGTCGCCGACGAGGTCGTGATCCCGGTGGTCGGCGAGTGCGACGACTCGTGGCTGAGTTTCGCCGGCGCCATGCAGGTCGAGTTCGCCGACGTGGAGGCGGCTCGGGATGCGGCCCGGGCCGCTGCCGGTGCCGGTCGGCGCCCGCGGACCGGGTCCGTCGGGGCAGGGACCGGGATGGTGTGCCTGGGCTGGAAGGGCGGCATCGGCACCTCGTCGCGGGTGATCCCGGCCGGGCACACCGTGGGGGTGCTGCTGCTGACCAACTTCGGCCAGGCCGACCGGCTGACCGTCGCTGGCACCCCGGTGGGGCGGATCCTCGGCCACGGCGGGGTCCGCCCGGATCCACGAGCCCCGGCCGGGTCCTGCTTGGGGGTCGTCGTGACCGACGCGCCGCTGGACACGCACGGCTGCCGGCGGCTGGCGACCCGGATCGGCCTGGGCCTGGCCCGGACCGGATCGGTGGCCCACCACGGTTCCGGCGAGATCTTCCTCGGCCTGTCGACGGGGCTGCGCGCGGCGCGTGGCGCTCGGCCGGACTCGGCCGGACTCGGCGGGGCGGATCTCGACCCGCTCTTCGAGGCGTGCGTGGATGCGGCCGAGCAGGCGGTGCTCGACTCGATCCTCGAGGCCACCGACACCGTCGGAACCCGGGGCCGCGAGGCCCTGGCCCTGCCGCACGGCGACCTGCGCGCGGCGCTGGCTGTGCTGCCCGGCGACCTGCGCC
>JBAVKQ010000332.1:0-6517 GCA_049688395.1 Candidatus Nanopelagicales bacterium | reverse complement strand
GTCGACAACGCCGGGGCTGTCCGCGACCTGCACCGCGCCCTCCCCATCCACGCCAAGCCGAGAGGCACCCACCATGAGTCGCACCCAGATGCATCCGACAGTGCTCGAGGTCACCGAACGAATCGTCACCCGCAGCGCGCAGACCCGGGGCGGGTACCTGGGCCGGGTGGACAGTGCGGCCACCCGCACCCGGTCGGCGCAACGTCTCGGCTGTGCCAATGTCGCGCACGCGTTCGCCGCGCTGCCCGAGGACGACAAGCGTCGCGCTGTCGGCGGACGGGACGCGAACCTGGCGATCGTCACCGCATACAACGACATGCTCTCCGCCCACCGGCCCTACGAGAGTTACCCCGGGGTGATTCGCGACGAGGCACGCAAGGTCGGGGCGACCGCTCAGGTGGCCGGAGGTGTGCCCGCCATGTGCGACGGCGTGACCCAGGGAGAGCCAGGCATGGAATTGAGCCTCTTCTCCCGCGACACCATCGCCATGGGGACCGCGGTAGCACTGAGCCACGACATGTTCGATGCCGCGGTAATGCTGGGAATCTGCGACAAGATCGTGCCCGGCCTGCTCATCGGCGCGCTGCAGTTCGGTCACCTGCCGTTCGTCTTCGTCCCTGCTGGCCCGATGAGCACCGGGTTGAGCAACAGCGCCAAGGCGCAGGTCCGCGAGCAGTACGCCCAGAACCTCGTGGGCCGCGACGAGTTGCTCGTCGCCGAATCCGCCGCCTATCACGGTCCGGGGACGTGCACCTTCTACGGAACGGCCAACTCCAACCAGATGCTGCTCGAGGCCATGGGCCTGCACGTGCCCGGGGCGGCGTTCGTCCACCCGCACGCCGGGCTGCGCGAGCCCCTCACCAGGGCTGCGGTGCGTACCGCGCTGGAGATGCGCCGCGGCGAGCGCTACACGCCGATCGGCCGACTGGTCGACGAGCGTGCGATCGTCAACGCGATGGTCGCTCTGCTTGCCACGGGTGGCTCCACCAACCACCTCATCCAGTGGGTGGCGGTGGCGCGCGCCGCAGGCATCCTGATCGACTGGTCGGACTTCTCGGACCTGTCCGACGTGGTTCCGCTGATCGCCCGCGTCTACCCGAACGGCCACGCCGACGTCAATGAGTTCCAGGCTGCCGGCGGGCCCGCCTTCGTGATCCGTGAGTTGCTCTCGGCCGGGCTGATGCACGCCGATGTCACCACAGTGGTCGGCCAGGGGCTGGACGCCTACTGCCAGACTCCGCACCTCGACGGGGCAGCGGTCCGCTGGGAACCCGTCAGTGACAGGTCAGGTGACGACACCGTCGTCCGTCCCGCGGACCGGCCCTTCAGCAGCCAGGGCGGGCTCAGACTTCTCACCGGCAATCTCGGTCGCGCAGTCATCAAGGTGTCGGCAGTGCCGGCGGACCGGCACGTGATCCAGGCACCCGCCGTCGTGTTCAGCTCGCAGAACGACTACCTCGCCGCATTCGACGCCGGCCAGCTCGAGCGCGACATGATCGTCGTGGTGCGCTTCCAAGGACCTGCGGCCAACGGCATGCCCGAGCTCCACAAGCTCACGCCGCCACTGAGCGTCCTGCAGGCCAAGGGCTACCAGGTGGCGCTCGTGACCGACGGCCGGATGAGTGGAGCCTCCGGCAAGGTACCGGCCGCCATCCATGTCACTCCCGAGGCTCATGTCGGGGGACCGCTGAGCCTCCTGCGCACGGGCGACGTGATCCGACTCGACGCGCAGGCCGGGACGCTCGAGGCCCTTGTCGATCCGGCGCAGTGGGACGCCCGTTCCCCGCGGACCCTCCCGGCAGATCAGGCCGAGGACAACGCCCACGGCTACGGGCGCGAACTCTTCACCGGGATGCGCCGCAACGCCACCACCGCAGAACAGGGCGCCTGCACCTGGCTCTAGTCGTTGCACCCGCCCGCCCGCCCGCCGCACGCGACACAACAAGGAGTTCGACATGGTTCCCCTCGATCTGGCCCCCATCGATCTGGCCACCCATGGCCCCATCATCCCCGTCATCGTGCTCCCCGACATCCAGGACGCGGTTCCCCTGGCTCGAGCCCTGGTGGCCGGGGGTGTGCGCGTCCTGGGGATCACGCTTCGGACCCCAGCCGCCCTGGCGAGCATGCAACGAATCGTGGCGGAGGTCCCCGAGGCCATCGTCGGCGCCGGCACGCTGCGCACCGTCGCGGACGCCGAAGCTGCCCGGAGTTCCGGCTGCACCGTCGGCGTCAGCCCCGGGTTCAGCGCCCAGCTGGCCGATCGGTGCCGCGATATCGGCCTGCCCCTGCTGCCCGGCGTCTCGACCGCCAGCGAAGTGATGCAGGCCGGCGAACATGGCTACAGCTTCCTCAAGCTGTTCCCCGCTGCGGCAGTCGGCGGCGTCACGCTGCTCGAGGCCCTCGCGGGCCCGTTCCCCGATGTGACCTTCTGCCCGACCGGAGGGATCACCATCGACACCGCCCCGGACTACCTGGCCCTGCCCAACGTCGCCGTTTGCGGCGGGACCTGGTTGACCCCACGAGAGGTACTCGCCGCCGGGGACTGGGCCGAGGTCACCCGCCGAGCCCGAGTCGCCCAGGCACTGGCCGGCGTCCCAGGATCCGACGGCGAGAACCTCACGAGGCTCCTGGCCGACGAGCAGGGGCGAGCACAGGACGCGTAGCCAGCCTCCATGCCGCGTCGAGGTGGTCCCTGCTGCCCGTTTCGGTGCACGTGCAACTGAATGCGTACGCAGCGGACCGCGGCTGGCAATTCCCAGGGCTTGGCGAGCAGTGCTGTGACGAGGTGCTCGCCCGGCGGCGCGATCACCTGGAGCCGGCCGCCGCGGGATCCGCCCATCATGCGTGTCTCCTCGGGCTCGCGGCCGGGTTCGTCTTCGATGCGGCAGACGCTCTCGGGTAGATCCAGGTACCAGCGGTGCCCCGTGGCGGGCCCCGACGCGATCGGCAGTGCGATGGGCTCACCGGCCACGCCATCGACGTCGAGGTCCTCCGATACGGGTCCCGATGTCATCGGCCGAGTACGGCCTATTGGCGACCGACGGCCCCGGGTCGCAGACGTAGGCTCGAAGTGGAGGCCATGCGCCGTCCGAGCCGTGTGCCTCTGGGAGGTGCATGCTGATCAGTCTCGATCGTGAGGTGGTGCAGCGGGCCATCGAGGCCGCCGGGCATCACTGGATCGCACGGGCGGTACCCGCCGAAGAGTCCCATGGCCTGGGATGGGAACCCTCACCGCGCAGGTCGCGCGCGCTGGCACTGGACCGGGCGCTGGACCTGATCCGCACCGGCATGCGGTTGCCACCACATTTCGGCGCGCCCGAACGTGAGGCGGCGCCGCGCGCCGCGTTGACGCCGCCACCGGCGTCCTTCGACTGGCGCACACGCGGCGTGATCGCGGAGGCCGGTGACCAGTGCTGGTGCGGCTCGTGCGTCTAGTTCGCCACGACCGGCCTGGTGGCCGCGATGGCCGAAATCGAACTGGGTCTGCGTGGATTGGTGCTCTCAGCGGCTGACCAGCTTTTCTGCTCCGCGCACGGAGCCAACTGCGGCGGGTGGAACACCGCGGACGCACTCGGTCAGATCCAGAGCCGAGGCGTCGTCCCCGAGGAGGCCTTCGGCTACTTGACGGCCTTCGACAACCCGCCGCGGGGCGACCCCGCCGATAATCCCAACCACCTCTGGCTGGCCCACTGTCGGCCGACCGTCCAGCGCGCGGCACGCCGGTTCCGGATCAGCGACTACACGGCGTGGACCCAGAACATGGACGGGATGCCCTTCGACACGCGCAAGTACTACCTCGCCAACCACGGTCCGCTGACCGTGGGCTTCATGGTGTACGAGGACTTCGACAACTACGGCGGAGACGTGTATCGGCACGTCACAGGGGAGGAGAAGGGTGGGCACTGCGTCCTGGTTGGTCGGCTACGACGACGATCGGCAGGCGTGGATCTGCCGGAACTCCTGGGGTACCCGCTTCGGCGGCGACAGCCACCCGGATGGGACCGGCGGCGGGTTCTTCATGATCGGCTACGGCGACAGCCTCATCAGTGGCACGATGTACGGCTGCCACGGAGTTCAGGTCCCGACGGGTTCCCGACTGGCCCAGCGGGTCGGGGACATGGACGGCGACCGCCAGGCCGAGTTCCTGGTCTCCAGCCCTTGGGGAATCGGCGTACTCAAGCAGTCAGGCCAGACGATGACAGCGCCGATGATGGCACCGAACGGGACTCGGTTCGGCGGTTGGCTGTTGAACACCGCAGACGACTCCCTGGGCGCAGTCGCCGACTACTCCGGTGACGGCGCAGCCGAGGTCCTGGTCGTCAGCCCGTGGGGTGTGGGGGTCCTCGGACTTACGGGCGGGACCCTGAACTCGGTCGCCATGGCCCCCAACGGCAGCCATCCGGGCAGTTGGGTGCTGAACACCGAGACCGACGAGTACGGGCCGGTCGGCGATCTCGACGGAGATGGCAAGGCAGAGATCGTCGTCCGCAATGCCTCCGGAATCGGCGTGCTCAAGGTCGACGGCGGCGCGATCACGTCGGTGATGACGGCCGCGAACGGAGCCCGCTTCGGCCAGTGGCTGTTGAACTCGGGCGACAACGTGTTCGGCCCGGTCGCGGACCTGGATGGGGACGGCCACGCGGAGCTCGTTGTCGCCAGCCCGTGGGGTGTGGGCATGCTCAAGCTCAGCGGGGGTAGTTTCACGGCGCCGATGATGGCACCCAACGGCACCCGGTTCGGCGGGTGGCTTCTCGACACCGCGGACAACGAGTTCTGACCCGGATCCGGACACACGCTGCTGGAGACTGGAGACTGGCGGCCGAGCAGGGGCGGAACCGTTGGGCCTGCCCCAACGGGGTGGAGGGCTTCACCGGGGCCGCCAAGAAATTCGGAGGCCTTCATCACGTCTGCCCAGAATAGGGAGGACCGCAGCCCGTCGCCTGGCCGATCCACTCGCGAGAACTCGTGGACCCTACTCACTTCTGCGTCCAGCGCCCGCCGGTGGCCGCAGACGTGAGTAGGGTTCGACCTGCTCGGGCGTGCCCGACCGCTGCCGTCGAACCCCGCCGGCGGTCTCGAGCGGACGGCCCCGCGAGGATCCCGTCCGTTGGACAACGTCGACCTCGTCGCGGCGGTGGACTAGGACCGGCGGCGGTTCGGGCGCTTGCCGGCGCTGTGGCGGGCATGCTGGCCAACGCGCCGACCTGATCGGGTCGTGGTGGGGCGATGCCGCCACTACCCGGCGGCGTGGGTGGCGCCCGCTGCCCAACGCGCGTTTCGCGGCGGTAGGGGCACCCTCAGCCAGCGGGCTTGCGCGGCGAAACGGCTCGGCGCAGTGCAGTCAAAGTCGAAGGCGCTCCGCGGGCTGGCCGGTGATGCTGGCGATGAGGTCGAAGTCCTTGTCCATATGCAGCACGCTGAGCCCAGCGAGTTCGGCAGCGGCGGCGATCAGCAGGTCGGGAATCGATGGCCCACGGTTCTGACCATTGCTGGCCAGCACGAGCTGGACCTGCAGAGCTCGGTCCTCAATCGTCGGCGTCAGGTACTCCACCGGCATCGCCGAGACTGGAGGGGTCGTGAACACCCCACGGGCCTCGGCCTCGCAGCGTGCGGAGTGTCCGATCTCCAGCCTGGTCAACGTTGTGATCCTGACCAGACCTCGCTCGATCCGATCGGCCCACTGCTCAGCGTCGGGACTGTCGGCGAGGCGCACAAGGGCGGACTTGTCGATCAGCCATTCGGTCACCGCCACGCGTCGTCCATGATCTCCACGTCGGCCAAGTCGGTGAACCGGTCAGCGAACGAACGCAGGTCGTCAACAGAGACCGATGCGCTCGAACTGGCCGCATCGGCGGCGAGGCGTCGACGGATGTACTCCACCCGGGACAGCCCCAATCGAGCAGCGTGTGCATCGACACCAGCCAGCACCGGCTCAGGCACGTCTCGGATCAACACATCGGCCATCCCCAACACCTCCAGATATCGGATGATATCAGCACCTTCGGGGCGGAGCCGGTGAATCGCCGAAGCGACCCACACTGGGCCGCTGTGGGCGCTGTGGGCCCCCTTCGCCGAAGTGCTAGGGGCGCACCGCCTCCGAACTCCCGAGCAGGCCCGCGCGGCGCATTCAGATCAGCGGGGTGCCGCGCGGGCCAACCGCCGCGATCCCCTACGCGAGCGAATCCCTGACCCAGGGAGCGACTCTCGCAACCCTCCGGGTCCACCACTCCGCGCGCATCTGGGTCGCGATGATCGACCGTCGACAGCGTCGCGGCGTCTGGAAGGGCGTCGATGCCGGACATAGCGAGGTCACCGGCCGATCTCCGTGCGACCGCCGGCCACCGCACTGCGCCCGTACTCGTCGGCGGCGCGCTCGCCGGCCCGACGGCTGTGCGTGGCGCTGCCCGCGGAACTGGCCGACCCACGCCAGATGCCCTTCGCCTTCGAGGCGGCCCGGTGGTAGTCGGTCACTGCCAGCTCGCGGGCACGCAGCGCCACGTCCACCCGGTGCTCGCGG
>JBAVKQ010000331.1:0-8001 GCA_049688395.1 Candidatus Nanopelagicales bacterium | reverse complement strand
GCGGTGACTCCGAAGGTGTCCTCGAACTGCTTGACGAACTCGGAGAGCTCGATCAGCGTCATCTCCTTGAACGCGTCGAGCAGCTCATCTGTGCTCAGCTTCGCCATGGTGGCGTTCCTCTCTTGTTGCCGGCCGGTGCCGGGTGGGGACTGATTGCGAAGGGCGATCAGCCCTCGGCGTTCTCCAGCGCTGCGGCCGCAGCGTCGGTGGCGGCATCGGCGGGCGCCTCTGCCGGTGCCTCAGCGTCGGCAGGTGCCTCAGCCTCGGAATCAGCGTCGGCGGGAGCCTCAGCTTCGAGAGATGCCTCGGCCGGAGCCTCAGCTTCGGGAGCAGCGTCGGCCGGAGCGTCGGCCTCGGGAGCATCGTCGGCAGCCGGGGCCTCGCCCGGACCGCCGATCAGCGACGGGTCCGCCTCGGCAGCGGTCCGCAGGGCATCGATGGCCCGCGCCGCCTGCGCCAACGGGGCCGCGAACAGCGACACCGCCTGCTGCAGGGAGGCGTTCATCGCGCCGGCCAACTTGGCCAGCAGGACCTCACGGGACTCGAGGTCGGCGAGCTTGGCCACCTCGGCGGCGGACAGGACGTTGCCGTCCAGGTAGCCGCCCTTGATGACCAGGCTCGGGTGCGCCTTGGCGAAGTCCCGAAGGCCCTTGGCGGCCTCGACCGGGTCGCCCTTGACGAACGCGATCGCGCTCGGGCCGACGAGCAGGTCGTCGAGCCCGTCGACCCCGGCGTCCTTGGCCGCGATCTTGGTCAGGGTGTTCTTCACCACGGCGTAGGTGGCGTTGCCGGCCAGGGATCGACGCAGCTCCTTGAGCTGGGCCACGGTCAGGCCGCGATACTCCGTCAGGACCGCCGCACTCGAGGAGCGGAACTCCTCGGTGATCTCCTGGACGGCGCTGTGCTTGGGGGTACGCGCCATGTCTTCTCCTTCGAGCGGTGTCGACCTCGGTCGGCCCGGACATGACGAACGCCCCGGCGCAGGCACGGGGCGTGGAGGCCGGTCGGCTCCGGGGCCAGCCCGGGTTCGACCGATCTTGCGCTCTGTCCTACGCGGGCCGCCCGCAGTGCGGGGCCTTCGGGCCCGGCCGATCACATCGACAGGACTCCACCAGCGGTCTTCGGTGGCCCAAGGGTACGTGACCCCGGGCGGGCCACCAAATCGTCACCGGGCTGCCCCACCGACCTCCCGCCCGCGCTCAGCCCTGCGGGCGAACCAGTGGGAACAGGATCGTGTCGCGGATCCCCAGACCAGTGAGGTTCATCACCAGGCGGTCGATGCCCATGCCCATCCCCCCGGTCGGGGGCATGCCGTACTCCAGGGCGGTCAGGAAGTCCTCGTCGACGGCCATCGCCTCGACATCGCCGGCGGCGGCAAGCAGCGACTGGGCGACCAACCGCTCGCGCTGCTCGACCGGGTCCACCAACTCCGAGTACGCGGTGCCCTGCTCGGAGCCGAAGATCACCAGGTCCCACTTCTCGGCCAGTCGCGGGTCCTTCCGATGCGCCCTGGTCAGCGGCGCGTTCTCCTTGGGGAAGTCGGTGTAGAACACCGGCGTGGTCGTCCGGGCCTCGCACAGCACCTCGTAGATCGCCTCGAGCAGCAGGCCCCAGGAGTCCCCGGGCGCCACCTCGAGGCCGATCCGGTGCGCGTGCGCCACGAGCGCCTCGCGCGGAGTGTCGGCGGTGATCTCCTCGCCCAGGGCGCCGGAGACGGCCTCGCAGACGGTGCGCACCGGCCACTGCCCGGACAGGTCGTACTCGGTGACGTAACCGTCGGCATCGGCGCGCCGGGCGATCGGCGACCCGTACACGGCGGTGGCGGCCTCCTGGATCAAGGCCTGGGTGAGCAGGCGCATAGTGGTGTAGTCGCCATAGGTCTCATAGACCTCCAGCGAGGTGAACTCCGGGTTGTGCCTGGAGTCCGCGCCCTCGTTGCGGAACTGCCGGCCGATCTCGAAGACCTTCTCCATCCCCCCGACCAGCAGCCGCTTGAGGTGCAGCTCGGTGGCGATTCGCAGGTACATGTCCAGGTCGTAGGCGTTGATGTGGGTCTCGAAGGGCCGCGCATTGGCCCCGCCGTGGATCAGCTGCAGCATCGGGGTCTCGACCTCGACGAAGCCGCGCGCGTGCAGGCAGTCGCGCACGCTGCGGACCACGGTGGCCCGCAGATGAGCCACCTCGCGGGCCTCCGGGCGCACGATCAGGTCCACGTAGCGGGCCCGGACCCGGGCCTCGGGGTCGGTCAAGCCCTTGTGCTTCTCCGGCAGCGGGCGGATCGCCTTGCTGGTCAGGGCCAGGGACTCCGCGCGCAGCGACAGCTCACCGCGGCGCGAGGTGATGATCTCGCCGGTGACCCCGACGTGGTCGCCGAGGTCGATATCACGCTTCCAGTGCGCCAGCACCTCGGGGCCCACGGCGTCCAGGGAGACCATCACCTGCAGGTCAGCGGACCCGTCGCGCAGGGTCGCGAAGCACAGCTTGCCGCCATCGCGCTTGAGCATGATCCGCCCCGCGACGCCGGCGCGCTGGCCGGTGGCGGTGTCTGGGGGCAGGTCGCCGGCCTGCGCGCGGACCTGCGCCAGGGTGTGCGTGCGCGGGTAGCCGACCGGGTAGGGATCGATCCCCTCGGCGCGCAACCGGTCGAGCTTGGCGCGGCGCACCCGCATCTGCTCGGGCAGGCCATCGGGGGACAGCGCCAGAGCCAGGGCGTCGTCGGGCGCCGCAGCGCCGGGAGTGCCCGACGGCGCGGCAGCGGCATCGGGCTGCGCGTCGTCGGGCTGGTCCACGGACATGGGTGCTCACTCTCGGGGGTCGGATCGGCGGCCCGATTCTAATGGGGCCTGCAGCGGCCGACCGCGCCGTCGAACAGGTCGGGGCGCGTGCGCCGGCCCGGGACAGCCGAAGGCCCCACCGCGCCGATGCGTCGGGTGGGGCCTTCGAACGTGCCGGTGGGACGCCTCAGACGGTCTCGTCCTCGGTGAGCAGTTCCCGGGTCCGGTTGGGATCCAGCGGGATGCCGGGGCCCATCGTCGTGGCCATGGTGGCCTTGCGCACGTAGCGGCCCTTGGAGGCCGAGGGCTTGAGCCGCATGATCTCGTCGAGGGCCGCGCCGTAGTTCTCGACCAGTTGGGTCTCGGAGAACGAGACCTTGCCGATCGGGAAGTTCAGATTGGCGTGCTTGTCGGTGCGGAACTCGATCTTGCCGCCCTTGATCTCGGTGACGGCCTTGGTGACGTCCATCGTGACCGTGCCGGTCTTGGGGTTGGGCATCAGGCCACGCGGGCCCAGCACCTTGCCCAGCCGACCGACCTTGCCCATCAGGTCCGGAGTGGCCACGGCTGCGTCGAAGTCGGTCCACCCCGCGGCGACCTTCTCGATCATGTCGTCGGAGCCGACGAAGTCCGCACCCGCGGCACGTGCCTCGTCGGCCTTGGCGCCGTTGGCGAAGACCAGGACCCGGGCGGTCTTGCCGGTGCCGTGCGGCAGGTTGACGGTGCCGCGAATCATCTGGTCGGCCTTGCGGGGGTCCACACCCAGACGCAGGGCGACCTCGACGGTCGCGTCGAACTTCGCGGGGCTCGTCTCCTTGGCCAGGCGGACCGCTGACAGCGGGGTGTGCACCTGGGTGGGATCGATCTTCTCGGCTGCCTGGCGGTAGCCCTTGCTGCGCTTCATGACGGGTTCACCTTTCCGTAGGTGGTTCGACGGGCCGCGCTGGCCCTACCACGCGTTCTGGGTCTGGCGGGTGGGCCGTCTCACTCCGAGACGGTGACACCCATCTGCCGTGCGGTGCCCTCGATGATCTTCATCGCGGCCTGCACGTCGTTGGCGTTCAGGTCGGGCATCTTGGTCTCGGCGATCTCCTTGACCTGTGCCCTGCTGATCGAGCCCACCTTGTCCTTCTGGGGCACGCCGGAGCCCTTCTCGATCCCGGCTGCCTTGAGGATGAGCTTCGCCGCGGGCGGGGTCTTGAGCACGAAGTCGAACGAGCGGTCCTCGTAGACGGTGATCTCGACCGGGATGACCTGGCCACGCTGGGCCTCGGTCGCCGCGTTGTACGCCTTGCAGAACTCCATGATGTTCACGCCGTGCTGGCCCAGCGCGGGGCCCACGGGCGGCGCGGGGTTGGCGGCGCCGGCGTTGATCTGGAGCTTGATCAGGCCGGTGACCTTCTTCTTCTTCTTGGGAGGCATTTCTCTTCGGGTCCTTCTCCTGGGTGCACCCGCGGCGCATTCACCGCGGGAATCTGTGGGCGCTGGTGGCGCTGGTGCTAGTTCTTCTGGATCTGGTCGAACCGCAACTCGACCGGGGTCTCCCGGCCGAAGATCTCGACCAGGCCGGTGATCTTCTGGCCCTCGATGTTGATCTCCGAGACCGTGGCGTGCAGGGTCGCGAACGCGCCATCGATGACGGTGACCGAGTCACCCGGGGAGAGGTCGATCTCCACGACCGGGGCGGGCCGGCCGGCGGCCTTCTGGCCCCCGGAGCCACCCGCGGCCACCGGCTCGAGAGGGACCTCGGGCTCGGGAGCCAGGATCGTCACGACCTCGTCGAGGCTCAGCGGCAGCGGCTGGTGGGCGTGGCCCACGAAGCCGGTCACCCCGGGGGTGTGCCGAACGGTGCCCCAGGACTCGTCGGTGAGCTCCATGCGGACCAGCACGTAACCGGGGAACTTGTTGCGCTTGACCTGCTTCTTCTGCCCGTTCTTGATCTCCACGACCTCCTCGATCGGGACCTCGACCTGGAAGATGTGGTCCTCCATGTTCAGCGAGGTGGCCCGGGTGAGCAGGTTGGCCTTGACCTTGTTCTCGTAGCCGGCGTAGGAGTGGATCACGTACCAGTCACCTGGTGCTGCCAGCATCTCCTCGCGGAAGGCGGCTACCGGGTCGAGGGCCTGGGCGGGCTCGTCGGCCGGCGCGTCGCCGGGCTCGACCGGCGCGGAGATCAGCTCGCCGGTCAGCGGGTCGACGCTGTCGGTGAACACCGCCTCGGCCGGGGCCTGCGCGTCGCCTGTCATCTGGTCGTCGGACAGCTGCCCGTCGGCCGCCGGTTCCTCGGACACCTGCTCGCCGGACGACGGATCATCGACGGCGTTCTCGGTCGCCGGCGCGTCGTCTGCGTCCGGGGTCGGGGCGGAGTCGACCCCATCGGTTGCCCTCGGGGCAGCCGGGGAGTCGAACTCGGCGGCCTCGCCCTCGGGGGCGTCGAACTCGTCGGTCGGTCCAGGCACAGTCGTCCTCGCAGATCTCGTCTAGTGGTAGGGGGTGTGCAGATCAGCCGAACAGCCGCAGCACCACGAACGTGAACATCCAGTCGTAGAGCCCCACGATCACGGCGAAGACCGCCACGAAGACGATCACCACCCACGTGTAGGTGATCAACTCCTTGCGCGTGGGCCAGATGACCTTGCGCAACTCGGCGATCACCTGGCGCATGAACAGTGTCAGCCGTGCCCAGCGCCCGGGCTGCCCCGTGGACTTCTTTCCACCGGACGACCCATGACCAGTCGTCGTGCTGCTCTCACTCACAGGCCCTCCGAGGCGGACGACGGGCGTCCGCAGGTGTTGGACGCGGGACGCGAACGTCCCGCCTCGCAGGGCCGGAGGGACTTGAACCCGCAACCGCCGGTTTTGGAGACCGGTGCTCTACCAATTGAGCTACGACCCTTTGGACTACTCGACCGGGCAAGCTACCGCGAGGGTGCGCCGACCCGGAGCGCCCAGTGTAGATGCGATCACCGGAAGGGTCCAAACCCTGTGCCGCCGGGCGCCCTTCACTACGATGTGCCCCATGCCTGCTCACAGTCGCGTCTCTGTCCGTGTCGGTGCGATCGCCGAGTCTGCCACCCTGGCCGTCGACGCCAAGGCCAAGGCCCTCAAGGCCGCCGGTCGGCCGGTGATCGGCTTCGGCGCCGGTGAGCCGGACTTCCCCACGCCGGACTACATCGTCGAGGCCGCGGCCGCTGCCTGCCACGACCCCCGCTGGCATCGTTACACCCCGGCGGGGGGCCTGCCCCAGCTCAAGGAGGCGGTGGCCGCCAAGACCCTGCGCGACTCCGGCCTGGCCGTGCGCCCCGCCGACGTGCTGATCACCAACGGCGGCAAACAGGCTCTGTACAACGCGTTCGCCGCTCTGCTCGACCCGGGCGACGAGGTCCTGCTGCCCGCCCCGTACTGGACGACCTACCCCGAGTCGATCGCCCTGGCCGGGGGCACCACCGTGGTCGTGACGACCTCGCCGGAGCGTGGGTACCAGGCGAGCGTGGAGCAGTTGGAGGCCGCCCGGACCCCGGCCACCAAGGCGCTGGTGTTCGTCTCGCCGTCGAACCCCACCGGTGCGGTGTACTCCCCGGCCGACGTCGCGGCCATCGGCCGTTGGGCGGTCGACAACGACATCTGGGTCATCACCGACGAGATCTACGAGCACCTCGTCTACGGCGAGGCGACATTCGCCTCGATGCCCGTCGAGGTCCCCGAGCTGGCCGATAAGTGCATCGTGGTCAACGGGGTGGCCAAGACCTACGCGATGACCGGCTGGCGGGTCGGTTGGCTGATCGGCCCGAGCGACATAGTGAAGGCCGCGACCAACCTGCAGTCCCACGCCACCTCGAACGTGGCCAACGTCTCGCAGATCGCCGCCCTGGCCGCGGTGTCCGGGGATCTGGCCGCCGTCCAGGAGATGCGCACGGCCTTCGACCGGCGCCGCCGGCGCATCGTGGAATTGCTCTCCGCGATCCCGGGGGTGCTCTGCCCGGAGCCCGAGGGTGCGTTCTACGTCTACCCGTCGGTGGCCGACCTGCTCGGTCGCGAGCTGCGCGGCCAGCGTCCGACCACGTCCGCCGAGCTGGCAGCGCTGATCCTCGACGAGGTCGAGGTGGCGGTGGTGCCCGGCGAGGCGTTCGGCACCCCGGGCTTCATGCGGCTGTCCTACGCACTGGGTGACGCCGACCTCGAGGAGGGTGTCGGCCGGTTGGCCACGCTGCTCGGCGAGGTCCGCTGACCCCGACCTCGTACGACGGCGTCCGACGACGGCTCGTCACCCGGTGACGCCGACGCCTACAGCGTGCAGCCGACCAGCACGGGTTCGTTGACCAGCACGATCCCGAAGCGGTCGGCGACCCCGGACCGCACGGCACGCGCCAGTTCGAGCAGGTCCCGGGCGCTGGCCGCGCCCCGATTGGTCAGGGCCAGTGAGTGCTTCGCCGACAGCGCGGCCGGGGCGCCGGGGCGCAGGGCGTACCCCCGCGGGAACCCGGCGTGCGAGATCAGCCACGCTGCGGAGGTCTTCACCTGACCATCGGGCTGGGCGAACCGCGGGGCGGCGTCAGGCAGCGCGTCGGCCTGCGCAGGTGACAGGAACGGGTTGGTGAAGAACGAGCCGGCACTCCAGGTGTCGTGGTCGGCGGGGTCCAGGACCATGCCCTTGCCGCGGCGCAGGTCCAGTACTGCTGCGCGCACCGCCGCGGCGGGCGCTCGCTGACCGACCTCGACGCCCAACGTGCGCGCCAGCTCGGCGTAGCGCACCGGCGCACCCTGGTCCGAGCGGGGCATCCGCAGGGTCACCTCGAGCACGACCCAGCGGTCCGGGCTGGCCTTGAGCGCCGAGGTCCGGTAGGCGAATCCGGCCTGGGCCGGGGTCATGGGCTCGACCCGGCCGGTCCGCCGGTCCAGGACCAGCAGACCGGCCAGGACCTGGGACACCTCGGCACCGTAGGCGCCCACGTTCTGGATCGGGGTGGCCCCGGTCGAGCCGGGGATCCCGGACAGCGCCTCGAGGCCCGACCAGCCGGAGTCCACCGCCGTGGCCACCAGTTCGTCCCAGGGCTGACCGGCGGCCACGCGGACGATCACACGGTCCGGGCCCTCGGACGCGGCATGGATTCCGGCGGTGGCCACCAGGATCGCCCGGCCGGCGAAGCCCTCGTCGGCGATCAGCAGGTTCGATCCCCCGCCGACCAGCAGCAGCGGCTCCCCCTCGGTGTCGGCGGGGCGGACCGCC
>JBAVKQ010000330.1:0-36446 GCA_049688395.1 Candidatus Nanopelagicales bacterium | reverse complement strand
GTGGCGCTCACCGCGGCCATGCCCAGCCGCCACGGGAGCGCGGTCGCTGGGGTCCGGTTGGCGACGAAGCCCAGGAACACCCCCAGGGCACTGGCGAACCCGAACAAGAGGTAGGCCCCGATGGTGGGCACCACGATGGCGATGGTCAGCAGGGCGGCTGTGCGGCGTAAGGGACCGGGGATGGTCCAGGCACGCAGCGACCCAGCGGCGGCTGTCATGAGGACGCTGCACTGGCGCCGGGCTGCTCGCCGGAGCGGTCGGCCCGACCGTCACCGCTGTGTCGTTGAGGACATCGCCTTACCGGTCCAGTGCGCTGAGGTACCCGGAGCTGGCTGCGCAGAACGTCTCCTCGGCAGCCGCGGCGGCGGCCTGCGCATCGGTGAGGTCGCTCTCCTTGGCGGTGACGTCGGCCTGTGCCAACGCGACCGGGTCGACCCCGTCACCACCGCACCCGGACATGGCCAACAGCATGGTCAGGGCGCCGGCCACCACGAGGGTCGGCCGCAGGCTCCGGTGGGTCACTCGCGGTGCGTGGGGTGCTGGGCGGTGATCATCGCAGGTCCTTCCCGAGCAGAGGGAATCCCCGCATCCCTGCCGCATCGTCGGTGGCTCAGCCGGTGACCATCTGGTCGATGCACACCGTGATGGCCAGGATGAGCGCCTCGTCCTGGCCTGGCGCGATCTCGACTCCGTAGGAGTCCCGAACCCGGAACCACTTCTTGGAGACCTCGGCGACCTTGGCACCCCCGGACTCGATCTCGAACTCGTGATCGACGATGTTGCCCTGGGCATTCATCTGGCCACCACTGCCGAGTTCGATGGTGAAGCGCTCGCGCAGCGGCGTGATCATGGCCTTCTTCACGGTGGCGGCGGTCGCACCGGAGGCGTTCTGGATCTCCATGGTCTCGCGCACACGCACCGGCCGGTCCTGGATCTTGATCAACTCGGCGCCCCGCGGATCTTCGATGACCAGGGTCTTGCGCACGCGCAGGGCCCTGGCGTTGACCTTGAAGGCACGGCGACCGGACTGGTCCTCGATCCAGAAGTCGTCGCCGATCGACAACAGCTTCTCCCGCATCTGATAGCGAATGGCATCGCCGCGGGCACCGAAGGTCCGACGCTCCTCGCGCCGCTCGCCGCGTCTGTCCTGACCGCGCATCTGTGAGTCTCCTGTTCGTGGTGCGTCGACGAGGTTCGCCGACTCGGTGGGGGGTGTGCCCGGACTTGGTCTGGCGTGCCGCTCGTGGCCGCTACTGCGTCACTGGCCACGCCGCGGGGAGACCGCGTGAGCCGGGTCGATCGTCACCTGTGCGGTGCCCAGTTGACGGCGACGGAACACCTTGCTCAGTTCGATCACCAGCGGGACCAGCAGGGCCAGCCCGATGCACGCGAGCCACTGACCGCCGGTCAACGACGTGGTCATCAGCAGCTTCTGCATGAACGTCCACTCCACCGCCACGATGGTGATCAGCAGCGGGATGGACAGGGTGCGCACGGCCCCGAGCAGGGGTGCGCCGAGGCCGGACTCGGGGTCGCGGCGCAGCACCAGGCCGCTGAGGATGGTGCCCAACGCCATGACCACGAAGGCCATCGTCATGGGCACGCTGGCTTCCTCGCCGTTGAGCTCGCCGGGTCCAGCGAGCAGGGCCACCAGGGTCACCAGGAACAGCATCCCGCCGTAGATCGCCCACTGCCGGACCGCCGCCGGGTTGGTCAGCCTCACCTGGGGGTCGCGCGGCGGGCGGCTCATCATCCCGGGACCGGGCAGCTCGTGCATGATCGTCAGGACGGGGAAGACCGAGATGAAGAAGTTGAGGAACAGCACCATCAGGGGCGTCAACGCGATGCCGGAGTTGATGTCGAAGATGCTGGCCGTGAGGAACAGCAGCACCAGGGAGAGCAGTTGGCTCATCTGGTAGCGGATGAAGTTGACGATCTTCTCGTAGGTGCTTCGACCCAGCTCGACTGCCCTGACCAGGGTGCCGAAGTTGTCGTCGGTGAGGATCATCTTGCCGGCCTGCTTGGTCACCTCGCTGCCCGAGCCCATCGCCACCCCGATGTCGGCCTGCTTGAGCGCCGCGGCGTCGTTGACCGCATCGCCGGTCATGGCCACGATGTCGCCGCGCTGCTGCATGAGCTTGGCCAGTCGCAACTTGTCCTGCGGGGTGACGCGGCCGAACACGTGCAGGTGGGGCAGGGCCTCGAGGAGCTCGTCATCGCTCATGGCGGCGATCTCGGCCCCGCTGATGGCTCCCTCGGCCAGGCCGAGTTCCGCGCCGATCGCCGAGGCAGTGATGGCGTGGTCGCCGGTGATCATCCGGACCTCTATGCCGGCCGCCCTGGCGACCCTGACTGCCTCGACCGCTGACGGGCGCAGCGGGTCGATGATGCCCACCATCCCGACGAACTGCAGCTCGCCGACCAGCGCCATCGGGTCCGCAGCGACCGCGGCCTCCTGGCCGGTCAGGTCGCGCAGCGCGAACGCCAGCACGCGCAGGCCCTTCTCGGACATCTCCTGATTCGTGGCCATGAGACCCTCGAGGTCCACGGGGACGTCGCCGGACTCGGTGAGCATGCTGGTGCAGCGGTCCAGGACGACATCGGGACCACCCTTGACCAGCTCGACGAGCCGAGTGCCCCCAGTGGGCGCGGGGACCTCGTGGAACGTGGCCATGAACTTGTACTCCGAGTCGAACGGGACCTCCGCCACGCGCGGGTACTCCCGCCGGCTCACCTCGGCGTCCACGCCGATCTTGGCCGCCAGGACCACCAGCGCCGCCTCGGTGGGGTCACCGATGACCTCGCCGGACCCGGAGACGGTGGCATCGCTGCACAGGGTCAGGCCGTAGGCCAGGTTGGTGAAGTCGGGGGCGGCGTCCCCGGCGGCTCCGAGGATCGCGCCCGTCTTCGCGTAGCCCTCCCCGGCGACCGTGTACCAGTGCCCGCGCATGTACATCGAGCGCACGGTCATCTCGTTCATGGTCAGGGTGCCGGTCTTGTCCGAGTTGATGGCGCTGGTCGCACCGAGCGTCTCGACGTCGGTGAGGTTCTTCACGATCGCCTTGGCCTCGGCAAGCTGCTTGGCGCCATAGGCAAGCATGGCCTGCACGAACGTGGGCAGGCCGGTGGGGATCGCCGAGATGGCCATCGCGACACCGAGCAGCAGAACCGACTCGAGGCTCTGGCCGCGGGCCAGCCCGATCACGACGATGATCGCCACCGCCACCCAGGCGATCGCCGCCAGGAGCTTGGTCAGCCCGTCGAGCTCGCTCTGCAGCGGGGACTTGCTCGGCTTCACTGCCGTGAGCATGGTGGCGATCTTGCCCATCTCGGTGTCCATGCCGGTCTCGGTGACCACCATCGTGGCGGTCCCCCGGGTGACGGACGTGTTCTGGAACAACATGTTCGTGCGGTCGCCCAGGGTCACCTCGGCGCGCTCGAGGGTCGCGGGGTCCTTGCTGATCGGGGCGCTCTCCCCGGTCAGTGCGGCTTCCTGCGTCTCCAGGGTCGCCGAGCGCAGCAGCCGGCCGTCGGCGGGCACGATGTCCCCGGACTCCAGGGTCACGATGTCGCCCGGGACGAGGTCGGTGGCGCTGATCTGCGCCAGGGTGCCGCCGCGCACGACCTTGGCCTGGGGGGTGGTCATCTTGGCCAGGGCGTCGACGCTGGCCTTGGCCTTCATCTCCTGCTGCGTGCCCATCACCACGTTCAGCACGACCAGGAACGCCACGATCAGAGCGGTGGAGACCTCGCCGATGAGCAGGCTGACCGCGGTGACCGCGACCAGCATCAGGTTCATCGAGTCCTTGAGCTGGTTCAGGGCCACCGCCCACACAGAGGGTGACGGTTCAGCGGCGATCACGTTCGGGCCGTGGGATGCCAGGCGGGTGGCTGCCTCGGCCGGCGTCAGCCCCTCCCCCTCGTCGGCGCCCAGATGGGCCAGGACGGCGTCGGTGGCCTGGTGGTACCACGTCTGCGCAGTGGCGGCGGCTGTGGGGGTGGGCATCGGGACCTCCGGGGTCGACGTGCTGCGAGCATGGCGTGTGACAGCATCCCACCGGAGATCACCTTTGCGGTGAACCCGTGCTGGACCAGCGCGCGCGTGGCGTAGTAGGCGCGCTGGGCCGAGCGGCACAGCCCGTGGATCTCGGGTCCTTGGCGCTGCCGAAGGGCGGGGCGTAGCACAGCTCGGACTCCTCGAGGTCATACACCGTCGCGCCGAACTGGAGGGCCATGGCCAGGTGCCCGATCCGCTTGTCCACGCCATCCTCCCCGGCGCCAGGTGGTCAGCCGACTGGAGCGGGCCGGGGTCGTGACCAGTGCCGACCTGCTCTGTGCCGATCGCCAGACCGACGGCGCCCTGGACTGATCCGAGCAGCGGCGCTACGGCCCCGACGTCGTCGCCGCGGCCGGCTCGAGGTCAGCCGATGGCGCGGCACTGACGCCTTCCCGACCGCGCCCCGACCCGACGAGCACCTGGAGGGCCACCAGCAGGACGACCACGAACAGCACCGACCAGAGCAGGCGGGTCGGCGTGGCCGCATTGCCCCACATGAGCACGACGACACCGAGTGCGAGTGCCACACCGCGCAGCCACGGGGCGTTCGAGGCGACCCAGCGCCCGACACCCTGGGCCCCAACCAGCGATGGCATGGACCCCAGATGCTCCAGGTTCCGGGCCACTGCGGTGCGCACAGCGGTCCCGGTGCTGTTCCGCCCGCTGAACCAGCCGGCCACGACCAGGACCAGGGCCAGCCAGGCCAGCACCTGCAGTCCACGCTGCACGTAGAGCAGCAGCGTGTCGAAGAACACTGCGCTGGCAGGGCCGAAGGTCGTGCCGGCCAGGCTGTTGACGAACAGCTGCCGACCGGTCGACAGGGCCAGGCCCAGGAACAGGGCATTGGCTGCCAGCCCGAACCCGATGACCACAACCATCCGGGCCCGGCGGCGCGCCAGTGCGAACGCCGCCAAGTAGAGCAGCAGCACGACCAGGATCAACCACGTGGCGATCGGGTTGGCGAACGCGTAGATGGTGCGCGCCTGCTGGAGCCGGGGCGCGTCCATGAGCACGATCTGCTTGTCCGCGGTGGGGATCGGGACGTTGGCGGCGAAGGTCAGCCCCCGGTCCACCAGGCGTGCCTGGACCTGGTCGATGACCTCCGAGACGTCCAGGACGACCTGGTCGCCCTGCAGGGACACCGCCCCCGACTCGTCGCCCTCGAGGAGGCGCACGAGGCGCTGCTGGGCCCGGGAGTTCACCGTGACCCACAGGTCGGCGAACGCATCGGAGGCGACGAACTCGCTCACCTCTCGGTCGATCAGGCTGTTGACGGCCCCAGCGACCGGACCGGTGAGCCGGGCAAGGCGGGGGCGATCGGTGATCACGTCGGCGAACACGTCATCGAGGATCCCTTCGACGTCGACCTGCGTCGTGATCGCGTCGGTGACCTTGGTCGCGATGGCTGCCTGGACCTCAGGCGAGTCCACCAGGGGACCGACGGTGGCGATGTAGCGCCCGGTGTCCGTCAGCGTCCGGTGGCCCCAGTAGGACAGCGCGCCTGGGATCGTCAACAGGACGGCCAGGACGAGGCAGACCCCCGACGCGAAGGAGAGCCCCGGTGCGGATGGCTCGCGCGGCGTGACGTCCGGGCGGGTTTGCTGGCTCAGTTCGGTGGTCATGGCACTCCCTCGTGCAGGATCGGATCTCAGATTTCAGCGGTGGTGGGCGGTGGCCGTGGCTGGTGCCGGCTCATCGTGGGGCAGTTCGCGGGTGAACGGAATCGTGATGAGAACCAGGAACGCAGCGGCCAGCAGGCCGGCCTTCAGCGATTGCAGCTGCGCGGCCTCGTAGACCTCGATGGCGATGGTGGTGGGAGCGTCCAGGCCGGCCGCCTGGGCGGCGGACTCGAGCTGGCCGGTGGGGACGAAGCCGATCCCAGTCCCGGCTGCCAACCCGATCTGCTCCGACACGGCCACTTCGATGCGTTCGTCGGCCTGGATGGTGGATACGAACACGCTGCTCAGGCCGGCCAGGACGATCGCCCCGATCAGGGCCACGCCCATCGAGGACCCCAACTGGGCGCTGGTGTACTGCCACCCACCCGCCTCGCCGCGACCCGAGGCGTCCACCGACGACTGCACCACGTTGCCGAGCTGCGAGACGATCAGGCCCATCCCGATCCCGAGCAGGGCCATGAACACGGCGAAGCTGGTGCTGTCCAGGGTCGGGTCGATGGTGTCCAGGAGGCCCAGGATCGCCACGGCGGTCGTGACCAGGCCCGCCCGGACCATGGCCCGCACGGAGAACCGCGTCACCAGCCGCGCGCCCATTGCCGAGACGATGAGCATCGTGATCGACGCCGGCAGCATCCGGATGCCCGTGTCCAGGCCGTCGAGGCCCAGCACGATCTGCAGGTAGAGGGGCACCACGAAGAAGATCCCCATCAGGAGCAGCCTTGCGCTCGTTGCCCTCGTAGTTGTCAGGTCATCTCCTCGTCCGTGGCCCGGGCTGTGGGCCGATGGTGGTGGGCCGGTCGATGTTCGGATCGACCCCCCCACCGTCGTACCGGGCTGGGAGTGCCGCGGGCTGCCGACCCCGCGGCGCTGGCCTCAGTCCTCGACAGTCGCCAAGAGGTCCTCTTCCAGCGACAGGGCCAGACCCAGTGCCCGGGCGATGTTACCCGCTGCGGACACAACCTTCGGCGTGCCCACGATCGGTGCCACGGCGATGAGGACGTTGCGCGCATCCTCGAGTTCGAGCAGGGTGCCCTCGGCGGCGCGGCACGTGGCCAGGTAGGACGCAGGCGGGGCGTCGACCGCGCGGGGACTGGATCACAGGGGGCGCAGAAGCTGCAGAACTGGGACGCCCGTGGGGTTGGACCGGTCCATCCGGATCTCCTGCCCCGCGACGTACTGGCCGATGGCGTGGGACAACTCGTCCGGGTGGGTGAAGTTGATGGCGTGCGCCGCTCCCTGGAAGAGCACGATCGAGACCTGCGGGGGGAGGTCGGCCATGGCCAGGCTGATGTTGCGCCAGGGGGGCCGTACCGGGTCCTGACTCCCGATGACGACCATGACCGGTACCGGCATCGACATGACCCGCTGGTACGCGGGGAACTTCGTCATCGCGATGAACAGCCGCATCGCACGGAGCGCACCGAAACCCAGGTAGTCGGGCACCGCCACGGGCAGTAGCGCCGGTGGTTCCACCAGCCCGTCACGGGCCATCTGCACCAGCGCCTTGGCCAATGGGCGGTTGTGGGCCCCCCCGGCCAGCGAGACCAGCACCGCCCGCGACACCTTCTCGGGCGCCTCGGCGATCAGCTCCGCGATGATGGCGCAACCCAACGAGTTGCCCACCAGGATCGCCTGCTCGATCCCGACCGAGTCCATGAAGTGGTTCAGCGCAGTGCCCAGCCCCTCGATGGTCAAGGACACCTCGGGCTTGGGGCTGCGACCGAATCCGGGGAGGTCGGGCACGTAGACCCGGAACGCGTCCGTGAGCCGGGCGGCGGTGGGGAGCATGTAGGTGCCCGAGATCGCGAAGCCGTGCTGATGGATCATGGGCGGGGCGTCCTGCGGGCCGGCTACCCGATAGTGGATCCAGTTGCCATCGACCAGCACCGTGCGCCAGACGAAGTCGTGCTCGCCGCCCTTGCGGACCCCGCGGTCGGCGGTGGAGGTTCTGGTCATACTGATCCCTTCGCCGGCGCACCCCGGACAGGACGCTGGGGCTCAGGCTCCCCCATCGACCCGCCGGGACACCTCACCCCTTCTGGGTGATCCGCGGCGAGCGACGTTCAGAACCAGCCCGGTCGCGCGTCGAGGGTGGTGCGGTCGAGGCTGTCGAGCAGATCGAACTGGGGACCGGTCGTGGGCAGCTCGTAGCGGTAGAAGTAGCGTGCGGCGGCGCGCTTGCCGTCGAAGAAGTCGCCCTCCCGGTCACCCACCGCCAGCAGCTGCTCGAGCCAGATCCAGGCGATCACCACATGGCCGACCGCCTCGAGGTAGATCGAGGAGTTCGCCAACGCGACCTGCGGGTCACCACGCGACCACAGCGTCGCGGTGGTGGCCGCGACGCGGGCAACCGCCGCACCCAACTGGTGCGCGTACTCGGCGGCGTCCCCTCCTGCCTGCATCCCTCGAGTCACGGTGCCGCCGATCGTCTCGCCCAAGAGGGCCAGACCTGCGCCGCCGGACATGACCACCTTGCGTCCGAGGAGGTCGAGCCCCTGGATGCCATGGGTGCCCTCGTGGATCGGGTTGAGCCGGTTGTCGCGGTACAACTGCTCGACGTCGAACTCCCGGGCGTATCCGTAGCCACCGAGCACCTGGATGGCCAGGCTGTTGGCGTGCAGGCACCACTGCGAGGGCCAGGACTTGGCCACCGGGGTGAGTACGTCGAGCAACAGGCCGGCTCGGGCCCGTGCTGGATCATCGCCGGCTGTGTGCTGCTCGTCGACCAGCTTCGAGCAGAACAGCCCGAGCGCGAGGGCGCCCTCCACGTAGGACTTCTGGGCCAGGAGCATCCGACGGATGTCCGCGTGCTCGATCAGCGGCACCGGCGGCGCGGCAGGGTCCTTGACCCCCAGCGGGCGGCCCTGGGTGCGGGTCCGCGCGTAGTCCAGGGACTGCAGGTATCCGGCGTAGCCCAGCGCCGTCGCGAGGAACCCGACGCCGATGCGGGCCTCGTTCATCATGTGGAACATGTAGGCCAGACCCTGGTTCGCCTCGCCGAGGAGGTAGCCGACCGCACCGGCCCGCCCGCCGGGCGCGAAGGTGCCATCCCCGAAGTTCAGGGCGGTGTTGACCGTGCCTCGGTTGCCCATCTTGTGGTTCAGGCCGACCAGGGCCACGTCATTGCGCTCCGCGAGCAGCCCGTCGTCGCCGACGAGGACCTTGGGGACGATGAACAGCGAGATGCCCTTCACCCCGGGTGGGCTGCCCGGGATCTTCGCGAGCACGAGGTGCACGATGTTCTCGCCGAGCTCGTGGTCGCCGCCGGAGATCCACATCTTGGAACCGGTGAGCCGGAAGGTGCCATCCTCCTGCGGCACAGCCCTGGTCGTGATGTCGGCGAGCGAGGACCCGGCCTGGGTCTCGGACAGGCACATGGTGCCGAAGAAGCGGCCTTCGAGCATCGGCGGGACGTAGGTGGCGATCTGCTCGTCGCTGCCGTGGGCCACCAGCAGGCTGGCATTGGCCATGGTGAGGAACGGGTAGGCCGAACTGCCCGCGTTGGCCGCCTGGAACCACGCCATCGAAGCCCGCATGACCGTCACGGGCAGCTGCATCCCGCCCATCGATTCGTCGAAGCCCGCCGCGATCAGCCCGGTCCTGGCGAACAGGTCCAGTGCCGCCTTGACCTCACCGATCATCTCGACCCGGCCGTCGGCACCGATCCACGGCTCGTGCGCATCGGCCTTCTTGTTGTGGGCAGCGAAGTGCTCGGTGGCCAGCTCCGCGCTGAGGTCCAGCACAGCGTCGAAGGTCGCGCGCGAGTGCTCGGCAAAACGGTCACGGGAGGTCAGCGACTCCACGTCGAGCCAGTCGTGGAGCAGGAAGTCGAGGTCGCGCCGGGACAGGACTGGAACGGGCATCGTGTTCCCCTCGGTTTGCGCAGGGCACGTCAGCAGGGCGTGTTCAGTAGAGCGTTCGGACTGCCGAGTGTCAAAGTGCCGGCGCGAGTCACGTCGGTGCCCGCCCGACACCGTGACCTCGGTGCTTGCCCACGCGCGCGGGACTGTGCGCTGCGCGGTTGCCCGAACCCTGTTCCCGCGTAGGTTAGGCACGTCACATCCCACTACCCGGAGGTACCAGATGAGCATCAACGACGACGACATCACCACGGCCGCCGCGTCGGCAGGTGAGGGCACCGCAGATGGCGGAGCCAACCCCGAAGGCCACGACGGCGGGGCAGACGGCTCGGCGAGCGAGGGCACCGCAGACGGCGGAGCCAACCCCGAGGGCCACGACGGCGGGGCGGACGGCTCCGCAGGTGAGGGCACCGCAGACGGCGGAGCCAACCCCGAGGGCCACGACGGCGGCGCAGACGGCTCGGCTTGAGCACAGGTCTGGAGGGCGGGCCGGGAGACCGGTCCGCCCTTGCGCGCTGCATCCGGATCGAGCCGGCTGAGTTCGCCGAGTCGTATTGGGGCAGCCGACCGCTGCTCTCGCGCGCTGCGGACCTGGGCGGGGACTTCTCCGACCTCTTCTCCGCGGCCGCCGTCGACGAGCTGGTCGCCGATCGCGCACTGCGCACGCCGTTCGCGCGGATGGCCAAGGAGGGCGTGCTGCTCGCGCCGTCCCGCTACACGTCGTCGGGCGGTTCGGGGGCCGAGATCGGCGACCAGTTGGCCCCCGAGCAGGTGCTCGCCGAGCTCGCCGCCGGTTCCACGCTGGTGCTGCAGGGGCTGCATCGCACCTGGCTGCCGTTGGCCGAGTTCACCCGAGCGCTGGTCGCCGACCTGGGGCATCCGTGCCAGGTGAACGCCTACATCACCCCGGCATCCTCGCGCGGCTTCGACCCGCACTACGACGTGCACGACGTCTTCGTGCTCCAGATCCACGGCGAGAAGCACTGGACGATCCACGAGCCGGTGCATCCCGATCCGCTGCGCTCCCAGCCGTGGTCCCAGCGCAGTGCGCAGGTCGCGGCACGCGCGGAGCAGGACCCGGTGATCGACGCGACGTTTCGACCAGGTGATGCGCTGTACCTGCCGCGCGGCTGGATCCACTCGGCCACCGCCCTGGGCGGCACCTCCATCCACCTCACGATCGGCATCCCGACCTACACCCGCCACGACATCGTCGAGCGGGCCGTGGCCCTGGTCGCACAGACCTCCGCAGACGCCGACGCTGCTGCACTGCGTGGATCACTGCCGCTCGGGGCCGGGCGGGCGAACGCCGATGCGCTGCGCCCCAGCGTGCAGGCGACGATCGACGCGTTGATCGACGCACTGCATCGGATCGGGTCCGACCAGGACCTCGCCGAGCGGATGGCCGCGGACCTCGCGGTCCGCTTCGCCGCCGACACCCGGCCCGAGCGGGTGCGCCCCCTGGCCACCCTCGACGCGCTCGCCGACCTGAGCGCGTCGACGTCCGTCGCGCTGCGCGACGGGTTGGCGGCCCGCATCGAGGAGATGGGTGAACAGGTGGCCGTCCTCGTGCTCGGCAAGCGGATCATGCTGCCGTGCGAGGCCCGCCCGGCGCTGGAGTCGGCGATCAGCGGACCCCCGGTGCGCGTCGGCGAGCTGCCCGGGCTGGACACGGAGTCGGCGCGCGTCGTCGTACGGCGCCTGCTGCGCGAGGGGGTCCTCGTGGTGCGCCAGTGATCTCGACCGACGACTGGTTGCCGTGCAGCGTCCGCTCGCGCGAGCGCGAGGACCCGCTGATCGCCACGGCAGGCCGCGGGGAGCGCTGGTTCCTGGTCGAGATCGACGGAAGCTGGGGCACGCATGCGTTCCTGGAGTCCCGGCTCGACCCCGGTCTGGCCAAGCGTCTGGTCACCCGGATCGAACGTGCCGGCATCCGGCCGCTGGCGATCCGGCGCACCGGGCGTCGGGCGCGACAGCGCCGAGCGCAATCGTCCTACGCGTGGGCACTGGTCGACGCACGACCCGGACGCGAGCAGATCCGATGGGGCCGCGCGCAGGACCAGGCCGAACTGCTGACGGTCCCGCTGGACGGCTCCGCGGGCGTCGCGTCCAGCGAGCCGGTCATCTGCGTGTGCACGCACGCGCGCCACGATCAGTGCTGCGCCGTGCACGGCCGCCCCCTGGTGGCTGCGTTCGCACATGAGTACCCCGACCTCACCTGGGAGTGCTCGCACCTGGGCGGTGACCGGTTCGCCGCGACGATGATGGTGTTCCCCGAGGCGCTGATGTTCGGACGGGTGGGCGCCGAAGATGCCCGAGGGCTCTACGAGCGCTACCGCGCCGGGCGGATCGACCCGCGGCACTTCCGCGGACGGGCCTCGCTTTCCAACGTCGCGCAGGCCGCGCAGGCCTTCGCCGCGCAATCCTCGGGCGACGACCGCATTGCCGCCTACCTGCCCATCGCCGAGCTTCCGGGCACCGATGGAGGCTGGACCGTGGAGCTGGACCATGAGTCGGCACCCGTCGTGGTCCAGGTCGGCGCCATACAGTCAGAACCGCTGCTCAGCACGTGCCGCGCCACGCATGCCGCGCCGGTTCGCGAGTTCACCCTCCGGTCGATCCGGCCCGCAGGCTAGACGACACGACCCGGGCGGATCGGCCTCGACCGGGGCGTCGAGACACCGACAGCTCGTCCCGACGCCAACCGTTGGGCAGTGCCGGCGTGAATCGCCGACCACCTACCGTTGGTCCATGACCGATTTCACGCCCGAGCTGGCCACCGCATTCGTCCACCAGTCCGTCCCGGCGATCGGACGGCTGGGTGTCGTGGTCGAGGCGATCACCCCGGGGTCGGTCAGCCTGCGCGTGCCGATCGAGGGCAACGCCAACCACATGGGCACCATGTACGCGGGGGCATTGTTCGCGCTCGCGGAGTTGCCCGGTGGCCTGATCCCGCTGGCCGTGCTGGAGGTCGGGCGGTACACGCCCATCGTCACGGGGATCGAGCTCCAGTTCCTGGCCGCCGCACGCACCGACGTCACCCTCACCGCGCGCATGGGCCTTGCTGAGTTGCGCACGCTCGCCGAGCAGGCGGATGCCGAGGGCAAGGCGAGTTTCACCCTCGATCTGCAGGGTGCGGACGCGGCTGGGCGCACCGTCATCACCAGTCGGGCGCACTACCAGCTGCGCCCCAGCCGCGGCTAGCTCTCAGGGGCGACCAACGCCGGCACGACCGGTTGCTTCCGGGCGCGGCCGGTGGCCAACCGTGTGATGATCCCTGCATGGTTGACGTGGACTTCTGGTTCGACCCGGTCTGCCCGTGGGCGTGGATGACCTCGCGCTGGATGCTCGAGGTCGAGGCGGTCCGCGACGTCCGTGCGCGCTGGCACACGATGTCGCTGGCTGTGCTCAACGAGGGTCGCGATCTGCCCGACGAGTACCTCGACCTGATGGCACGGGCGTGGGGTCCCGTGCGCATCCTGACCGCTGCCCGGCTCCACCACGGCGACACGGTGACGCTGCCCCTGTACACCGCGATGGGCACACGCATCCACCCCGGCGGCCGCACCGACTTCGCCGAGGTCTGCGCCGAAGCCCTGGCCGACGTGGGACTGCCCCCCGAGTTGCAGGCAGCCGCGGACACCGACGCCCTCGACGCCGAACTGCGCGCCGAGCACCATCGAGGCATGGACCCGGTGGGCATGGATGTGGGCACCCCGGTGATCCACGTGCCCGGACCTGAGGGGACCACGATCGCCTTCTTCGGCCCCGTGGTCACCCCCACGCCGCGTGGTGACGCCGCCGGGCAGCTGTGGGACGGAGTACTCGCAGTCGCCGGGACCCCCGGCTTCTTCGAACTCAAGCGCACCCGCACCGCCGGCCCTGACTTCAGCTGAACCGGCACTCCCCCGGGCGCCGCGAACTGGGGCGCGACTCAGCTCGTCCCAGGTGGGCGGTAGAGGTGGAGCGCGACATGCCGGGGCGGGAGTGTGGAGCCGAACGGATCGGCCCGTCGGTCGGTGCACACCGGGCACAGGTCGTGGCCCGTCGGGCCGCCGGCGAACTCCGTGCGGCAGCGCTGACAGGTCCGGGTCACCGACTCCTCGAGGACCACGTCGTCGGGACCCGCCAGCAATCGTCCCCAGCTGACCGGCCCGACACTGCGCAGGGCGTCTGCGGGGCACAACGTCAGGCAGTCGGTGCAGCTGATGCAGCCCGGCAGATCCGGGGCTTCCGAGGGCAGCGCGTGGCGCCGGCCACCGGCGCCCCGGCCAGGAGCGTGCGCAGGGCGTCCATCAGGCGGCACAGAGCGGGCGGGCAGCTCGGCCCCCGCGTGCGGCCAGACTCAGCGGGTCGACACGTGGACGTGGTCGTAGTGGTTGGCTGTGGCGGAACCACGATCGGACATCGAGCGCCAGCCCTCACCGGCGCGCTGCGTGGTCCAGATCTTCCGGGAGTAGATCACCTCGGTGGCACCGAGCCGACCGGCGTTGGCCCGCACGTACTTGGCGACCTGCCACCCCAGCGACCCGCGGACCATGATGTCCACGGCACGACCCGCGGCGTGATTGCCCCCACCCGGGCGGTACCCGCCATAGTTGGTGATGGACGGGAACGCGGCACACACTGCACGATGGACAGCCGTCGCGTTGGCACCCACGCCCCTGAGGCTGGAACCGTTCGTGCAGGCGGCCCTGGACGAACTGCGCGAGGCCTTCTTCTTCGCCGCGCGGGCTTCGGCCTTGATCGCCCTGATGGCTTTGCCGCCCACGACACCGTTCGCGCGGAGCCCTGCGCGCTTCTTGATGCGCTTGACCTTCTTGCGGTTGGTGTTGTTGAACGTGCCCGTCCGCTTCTGGCTGAGCAGCTTCTGCAACTGCTTGACATCCGACCCCCGCTTGCCCTTGCGCAGCACCCGGTCGCCAAGCGTGAGACCCGACTTGTAGGAAGCCGCAGCAACGCTCACCGTTGCCACCGAGCTGCTCACGCCAGAGGACTGAACGGCCTGTGCCGAAGACGCAGCCGAGACAGGCAGCGCGACGATGAGGACCCCGGCGATCAGGGTTGCAACGGATCGTCGGCGGGCAGGGGGCGTGGCAACATCTGCGGTTCCAAGAGAGGTCATGGACACAGGAGCGTGCCAGTCGTACCGGGTGCGCATCATGTTGGAGTTATCCACAGGCTGTGACACAAATGCGACACAACCCGCTATCTCGGCGCCGTAAAGCGGTCATGTCTGGCATAGGTCCACACGTGTGACGGCGATTCTTGTGACATTACTCACACCACGTCGCCAGAACGCCGCACGGACATCTCGGGCATACCTCCGGCGCAGCGATCCCCAGCTCGGTGGGTGCGGGGTCAGTTGGCCCACTGCTGGCCAGCTCCTACCGACCGGCTCGGTATGCCCGCCGCCGCCTGCTGCGGACCTGGTGCTGATCGCTGGGACAGCTGCATTCCGCCTTCTCAGCCACGCGCGGCTGAGGCAGACCTCGCATCCGATGTGGGGGTTTGCAGGTCAGGCACTCGCCTCGCCCCGCAACCTCGCACTCGAAGTGTGGGTTAACAGGGGCGATCCTGGGCCCCCAGACCCACACATCGGATGCGAGGTTCCACGATGCCGGGCTCCACCACGCTCCAAAGCCACACTTCGGCTGCGAGGTTTCGCTCCTGCGCCTGTGGACCCATCATCGTCCCGCGACTCTCCGCGCACCCCGCTGCGCGACGGCAGGACGCGCGAGCTATCCATCAGGCAGGTCCGGGGCGTCCGGTGTAGGCAACTGCCAGCCTGAACACGGCCCACAGCACACCGGTGACCGCGGTGGCAATCAGCGCCAGACCGAAGTCGGGCGCGAACAGTCGTATCGTGCCGATTGGCGCACCGCCCATTCCGGGCACGAGAGTGAAGATGGCCCAGGCCGCGACGAGCGTGGTCAGTAGTGGGAACCACAGGCTGAACGTGCCGGAGATGCCCGACTTCGCCTTGGTGCGGATCGCCGCGCGGTGTCGCCACGCCCAGAACATGGCGAGGAGGTAGATGATCGGCAGGGTCACCAGGGCGATGAACAGGACCCTCTGCCAGATGCGCGAGCCCTCGCCGTCGTAGTCCAGGCCCAAAGCCAGGGCGGTGATGCCGTTGCCCAGCGGGGCTGTTCCCCGAAGCCCAGCCCACTGCCGCCGTTGACCAGCACGACCACCCCCGCGTTCTCGGCGGGGACCATCGTCGCGAGCGTTTCGACACCGGGGGTCGACCCGGAATGCCACACCGTCCCGCCGGTCGGATTGATGAACCAGCCGAGGCCGTAGGAGGGTGATGCCGCGCTGGCCGGGCGCATCGTCTGCGCTTTGCCTTCGGCGCTGAGCACATCGTCGCGGCCATTCATCATCATCTGCAGGTAGCGCGCCAGGTCGGTGGCGCTGGCGACGATCCCACCTTGCGGAGCCGTTGCCCGGTCGGTCGAGTTGTCGGGCAGCGGCCGTTTGGTACCGAACCACGGCCGGTGCCAGGTGGCCATGTCTTCGTGGATCTCGCCGTCGGCCACGAAGCTGTCCTGCATGCCGATCGGCGCCAGGATGTTGATCGTCACGAAGGTCTGGTAGTCCTGCCCGCTGACGACTTCGACCAGCCGACCGAGGATCTGGTAGTTGGTGTTCGAGTACTCCCACCGTTGGCCGGGTTCGTGGGCTGGAGTCACCTCTGCGAGCCCGTCCACCTGGCGGGCAAGCGCGTCCGTCCCACCGGTGGTGTCCGCGTGCGAGGTGTTGCCCTTCAGGGTGGAGAAGCCGCTCGTGTGGCTGAGCAGCGCCCGGATCGTGACGGCGCTGGCGGGCTTGCCCGAGAAGCCGTCGAGGTACTGCGAGACCTCGGCATCCAGGTCGACCCTGCCGGCCTCGACCAGCTGCATCACGGCCAACGCCGTGAAGCTCTTGGAGATCGAGCCGATCACGAACGGTGTGTCCGACGTGACCTTCGCCTCGCCCCCACGCCTGAGCACACCGCGCGCGCCGGCCGACGTGATCTCACCATCGGCCACGACTGCGTAGGCCAGGCCGGGCACCCCCGAAGCAGGCATCTCGGTGTCGATGAAGTCCTCGATCGAGGCGTCAGGTTCACCCGCCGGAACCAGGACGCTGGCGCCGAGCACAATTCCGGCGAGCAACCGCCACATGGTTCCCTCTCCTGTCTTCCATGATGGTTCAGGTAGTGGGTGAAGCCTTGGCTGGCCGATGTGCGAGGTTCACGACCCCAGCCCGCGCGTCTGGTTCGCGAGGACCCGAACTCCGATCCGCTGGCCACGCTGGGCGCTGTGCTACTCCAACCCGAGTCGGCTGCTCAACCTCGCCGCGGCCAACGCGGGCCTCGACGCGTCCCGCGGCACCGCTGAGAAGAACGCCGGCTGCCGGAGGACACGTTCCTCATCGAGAGGCTCCCGCCCTGGGGTATGACGCTGCGGGTCCGCACGGTCGCCTCCGGCAGGCTCTACGTCATCGCATCGCCGCCTACTGCGCAGATCGACGTGAACACGTCGCGACGGCTCACGCGACCTGCCGCGACGAAACCATGCGCTGCGTAATCAGGACATGAGGGACAGCGGCACCACCCGCGGGAGCGACCAGCCCGTCGCCCCCGGGGCACCCACCCGGATGATGTCCTGGCTGCGTGCTCCAGGACGGGCGCTACGGAAGGCCGCATCGTGGTTCATCGACACCGTCTCCTGGTGACGGACTCTCGGTAGAAGCGACCGAGCCGTCTGTCCAGGGCAGAAGTCCAAGCACTCGCCCAAGCGGGCGAGTCCAGAAGTTGACCGGCACGGGCGGGTGGTCCCGGACCAGTTGTCGTGCGCTGAGCCACCGGTCCCTGGGCCTCGTCCCGTGACCGCCAGGTGCAGCGTGGCAGTGACCCGTTGCGCGACGTCCGTACGCCCTGTTCAGCGTCCGTGACCGGCAGGATGCCGGGGCTCGCGGAGCGCGGCGCGGGTAGCCGATCAGATCGATCGGCGATCCTTCAGGGACGCACTTGCCATCGCGCTGCCCAGGACGATCACGATCCCGAGTTGCAGCGACAGGGTCGCGATAGCGACGCCTACACCTGCCTGGGGGTGCACGTAGCAGTCGAAGTTGGTCGCGTCTGGTGGGAAGAACGTGTCATCCGGGCAGGGAACCACTGTCCTGCTCAGGGCCAGGATGGAGCCGTTCACGAACCCGACGAGCGCCAGGATGACGCCTGACGAGGCAGCCCACACAATCATCGTCTGGCGACGGTCAGCGGTGGACGTCGGCGCCTCCACACGCTGCCTGGTGGCGTCGTCGTTCACGAGGGCGAGGATACGACCTCGCACGGCGCCGTGTCGTGAGGCGCGTCGCAGCGCGGTCCCCTGGCGTCGCCTTGCCGCGATCAGTCGTTGCGTCGCCCACCGGCACGACCGCTCGCCGCGTGTCGAGCATGCGTTGGATGCCGCCGCGGCTCCGACACCCACGTACCTCCTTGATGACAGGCTCGCCCGAGCCGAGTATTCCCGGACACAGTCGCTATTCCGGCACGCCGTCGCGACGGGGGGCGGCTCGCGGGTGTCGGGCGGCGGCGGAGGCGTGCCCCAGCCAGGTGTGCCGGTTGCCCGCCCAGCACCACCCCACCTTCGGTGCGTCCCGGCGCGCGGGACCGTCGCGCCCCGTGCCCCGACTGATCCAGATCGCCGGGACCCGCGCATCCATCCCCGACGCGGTGGCCTTGCGGGATCCGATCGTCATGAAGCACGCCCCGGGCGCCAGCACGCCCGGCTGCGCCAGCACCCAGCTGATCCCCTCGTTGAGCGTCAACGGGGTGCGCCCCGCCGACCGCAGCGCGGCCAGCGCCTCGATGGGGCTGGTGTTGCGCAGCTCGTCGCCGCGGGCCGGGTCGAGGACCAGATACAGCGGCAGGTCCGGAACCCGCACCCCATCGATCGGGCTGAACTCGTCGACGTCAGTCATGTCCTGGACCACGAACCCCGCCCGACGCCCGTTGCGCAGCAGACCGGCCAGCCGACCGTGGGAAGCCAGCGTGGGATGAACCGCCAGCAGCGCCCCCGGAACGTCGGGTAGCCCCGCAGCGTGTTCAGCCAGCTGGGCGGCGGTGATCCCGGCCACCTCCGGGACTCCCGCGGCGATCAACCGTGCCACCTGAGTATTCACCACCACGCCCACAACGCCCCTTCCCGCACAGGACCGGAGCCGCCCGCACCGCAGAAGAACACCCAGCCAGGCGCCGGCATTCCCTCCCGGTCGGCCACTCCGAGCCAGCGGTAGGCTGCCCGCTCCGCGACCCATGTCCCACACCCCGGACGAGCCGGCCGCCGGGGACGAGGAGGCACCTCGATGGACACGCACGCTGGCACCCACATCCCGGTCACCTACGCGCACTGTGCCCATATCGAGGGCCCGTTCTACCACGGCACCAAGGCCGCACTGGAGGTCGGCACGGAGCTCTTGGCCGGGTACGGCTCGAACTTCCAGACCGGTCGGGTGTCGAACAACATCTACTTCTCCGCACTCGTGGAGACCGCGGCCTGGGGAGCCGAGCTGGCCACCGCGCTGGCCGGCAGCGACCAGCGGGGCCACATCTACATCGTCGAGCCCCTCGGCCCGTTCGAGGACGACCCCAACGTGACCAACAAGCGCTTCGCAGGCAACCCCACCCGCTCCTACCGGACCCACCACCCGGTGCGCATCGTCGCCGAGCTCGACGACTGGCAGGGCCATGACCCCGAGGTGCTCGCGGGGATGCTGGATCACCTTGCGCAGCTGCGGGAACAGGGCCTAGACGTCATCGAGGACTAGCGGCATGCCACTGCACCGCGCGCGAGCACTACAGGCCGCCGGCCCGGAACCCGATGCTCAGGGCATGACTGGTGATCCTGGGGCCTCGGGGCGCTCTGGTGGGGCCGCGCATCGGTTCCGACTGCCCCGCCTCGCGCGCACGGTGATGGGCGACCTGCGGCTGTGGATGGTGCTGTTCGGGTTCGCGATCGGGGTCACCTTCCCCTACGTGATGGTGGCCCTCGGGGTGCCTGCAGACATCTCACTGCGCCCCCAGATGTTCGCAGCGACCCTGCTCGCCGGGCTGGCCGTCGCGCAGGTGAACTACTGGCTCGCCCGGGGCGTGGTGGGATCGCGCCTCCAGGTCCTCGCGATGAAGATGCGGCGGGTCGAGGAGTCGCTGATGGGCGCCGCGGCCAGTGGCGACTGGTCGGACTGCGACCCCGCCAGATGCTTGATCAACGTGGAGTCCGATGACGACCTCGGGCAGGTGGGCATGTCGTTCAACCGCCTGGTCGACCGTTTGGCGGCCAGTCACAGAGTGGCGGCCGGCGTCTCGGCGGTGTCCGAGGCCCTGGCCGCGCACCTCGACCTGCACGACCTGGCCGACGCGACGCTGAGCGAACTGTCCGCGCGGACCGGGTGCGAAGGCGCGGCGCTGCTATCGGTGGCCAACGGCCGAGTCGCCCTGGCGGGATCGTTCGGGATATCCGATCCCGCCCGCGTCGTGTCCGCCGAACCGGTGCTGCGAGTGCTGCGCTCCGGTGAGCCCGTGCTGGTCACCCTTCCTGCCGATGTGGTCGTCACCTCCGCGCTGGTCGACGCCGTCCCCCATGAGGTGCGGATCATCCCGATCCGCACGGGAGTGGTCACGGTGGGCGTGTTGCTCCTGGCGTGGCTGGCCCCACCGGGCAAGGAGGTCACCACGGTTCTGGACGCCAGCCTCGCCGGGCTCGGCGTCGGATTGAACAACGCCCTGAACCACGAGAACCTGCAACGAGTCGCCGCGCTGGACCCGCTGACCGGTTGGTACAACAGGCGTTTCGGCCTGCAGCGCCTGGCTGAGGAGTTCAGCCGGTCCAGCCGCTCCGGGGAACCCTTGGGCGTGCTCATGATGGACCTCGACCACTTCAAGCACGTCAACGACACATACGGCCATCTGGTGGGAGACCGCGTACTGCAGGCGGTGACCCGGGCGGCCCGGCAGTCCCTGCGCGAGGGCGATGTGTCGATCCGCTACGGCGGCGAGGAGTTCCTGCTGATCCTGCCCGCAGCCGGCCTGAGCGACCTCGGTAAAGCCGCCGAGCGTGTGCGCCGGGCTGTGGCCGAGGCGGAGATCCGCGAGTCCGGCCAGCGCATCCCGATCACGGTCAGCATCGGTGGCGCGTGCCTGCCCGATGGCCGGGCGGCCACACCCACCGACCTGATCGGGCTCGCCGACAGCGCCGTCTACGCCGCAAAGACCGGGGGCCGTGACCGCTACGTCATCAGCTGACGCAACCGTCGGCGATGCCCCCGGACGGGGTGGACTCGACCAGGCGGGTGCGGATCGACGCGACTCCACCTGCGCCGTGCAGTCGATTCATCGTCATCGCCGACCTTGGCACAGCCGCCCGCCCATGGGCCGCGACCCGCCGGTCAGTCTGCGCCAGGCCGGCGGGTGCCGAGGGTGAAGCGGACCTGCTGGTGCATCACGAAGCCGCCATCGGGGTGCGCAGCGGCAGCCAACCGGCGCTCGGCCTCGGCCCGCACGGTGGGGCGCTCCGCTTCGGGCACCGCCCGCCACATCGCCCGCTGCCCCGTGGACAGGGTGAACGCCTGCCAGTGGTCAGCATCCTCGAAGTGCACCGGCAGGTCCGTCACGATCGTGCGCACCTCGCTGAAGCCGGCGCCGGCGACCAGGTGCTCCATCCCGGTGTCGGACGCGAACGGACCCCGGGCCCCGCTCGTTCGAGCATCGAGCATGGCAGGCGACAGGTAGGGGGTGAACACATCGTCGACGGCCTGCCATGCCGCGTCCTGCGCGCCGAAGGTGCTCAGCCCGAGCCGGCCACCGACGGACAGGGCCTTCCCCCAGGCCGCGAGCGCCGCACTGGGGTCGGGCAGGAAGAACAGCACGAGGGAGGCGCCCAGGACATCGAAGGAGGCCGCGGGCAGATCCGGAGATTGCGCATCGCCCACCGCCACCTCGACGTGGGCCAGACCCGCCAAAGCTGCGGCCGTCCCGGTGGCCGCGACCATGGCCGGTGACACATCCACCCCGACAGCCCGGCCCCGAGAGCCGACCGCACGGGCCGCGGGAAGCAGGAACGCCCCCTTGCCGCACCCGAGATCGGCGACTCGTTCACCCTGTGCCGGTGCCAGCGCGTCGACCAGGCCACGGGCGATCGGGGCGAAGAACTCGACCCCCACGGCGTCATAGCTCTCGGCGACATCGTCGAACAGCCGCGCATTGCGGACCCTCGGATCGGCTGCAGGTGCCGGGGGGTCGGGCGCGGTCATGGCCCAGTGTGGGCCGCATGGCCGACGAGGGCAAGGAGCTGGCCGTCGTCGCATCATCGAACGAGCCCGCCCTGCCTCAGTCAGCAGGAGCGGGCTCGTTGCGGGTGGGTCTTCGGCAGGCTACTTCAAGCCGATCTCGGCTCCCCCTGAGAAGAGGAAATCGTGAACCTCGATCATCGTGAGCTTCTCGCCCTTGGCAACGTCGAACACGACCACTGCTTTCACGGAGTTGCCGGGGTTGATCTCGCTGATCCACGCATCGTTGTCCTGATTGGCGTACAGGGTGGCCTCGGAGTCCGAACTGAGTTCACGGTCCTTCGAGTCGATGCCTGTGATGTTGTCGGAGAAGAACGTTTGGGCCTCGTCGCCGATGTTCTCGATCTTCATGGTGACCAGCGTGAACGCCCCCTGCGCCTTGGAGTCCAAGAACTCGGTGCCGACCTTCTTGACTCCGGTCTCGACGTCCAGCGCAGTGAACTCGAACTTGCCGTCCCGGACCGAATCGCCGATGCCGGCGGCAGCGTCGGCTGCCGGCTCGGCTTCAACCACCGGTTCTGCGTCGACTGCGGGCTCCTCTTCGGCTGCGGGCTCCGCTGGCTGTTCCGCAGGCTCAGCGGCAGGCGTGGACTCGGTGGCCGCTGCCGGCTCGGTCGCGGCCTCGTTCGTCCCGCCGCTCCCATTGGCCGCCAGGGAGATCACCATCAGCACGCCGAAGGCGATGACGGCGACCCCCCACCACTTCTTGTACCAGGACTTCTTGCCTGGAGATCCCGGCGGCGCCATGTAGGGCCCGGGCTGCACCGGCGGGGCAGCGGCTGCAACGGGCTCCCACGTGGCGCCCGTCCAGCGGTGGCCATTGACGATCTGGCCAATCTCGTACTGCGGAGGCTGTCCGCTCATCTTCTCTCCACTCGTAATGGGCACGTCTGCGCCTACTTGTGCACTCGTCCGAACACGTCTCCCACTTGAGGGGGAATTGCGCGAATGTCGCCGGGATCGACCGGCGCGGCGACGCTCGTGGCACGCCGGCGCGATCACGACCGAGTGGTTCGTCGCCTCTCCCAGGTGTGGGTCAGGCACGGCCAGGTACGGATCACTGATCGTGGCCCGAGATCTGCCGCGGGATCAGATGGGCCGACTTTCGCCCGCGGGCGCTACTGGGGTGGTCGATCGCACGCCCTAGTGCGCGGGGAACAGTTGCTTGAGTCGGTCGACGGTGCTGCGCCATGACGCCGCTCTTGGGACGGCGACGGTGTTCGTGTTGCCGAGGAAGCCGGTCTCGCGCACCGCCTGCTCGCGGGGCACGGTCTGCAGCCAGCGGACGGGCACGAAGTACTCGGTCATCTCCTCGTCCCCGCCGTGCTCCCGGTGGTATGTGCCCTCGGTGAGCACGTCGGCCGCGGGACGTTCGACGTCGTCGACGGTGATCGTGAACTCGGCCAGCGGCTGCATGGGCCCGTCGACGATGCCGACGCCGACGAATCCGGTGGCGGGGATGGTGACCCACACGCGGTCGCCGGGGCTGAGCTGTTTCAGCGTCCGGGAGTACCACGCCCCACCGCCGCCGCAGATGAAGCCGAACTGCCGGGCTTCTGCCCAGGATCGGGAGTCACCTTCGCCGAAGTTGACGTAGTACTCGCCGTTCCACGGCTCCTTGCTGCCCTTGTCCGGCTTCGACGGGGCGGGGGCGTCGATCGGGTCGACCAGCCAGGCGCGGCTGAGCAGTTGGCCCCCCTCGTGCCCGAACACCCGGAAGAACAGCACGTTGATGCCGATCCCGCGCCGATTCAGGTACTGAACGATACGTTCGGTCGCCGGGTCCAGCTCGGAGGCGACGATCACCAGCTCGTGACTGGCGTTCAGCTCGTCATCCACCATGGGCTGGCCGAACTTGGCCTCGAAATCGACTGCCAGGTCGTGGCCAGATTCGTACCCTCGATAGATGGCGGCGATGTCCTCGGAGGTCAAGTCAGCGACCCAGGACGCGTAGTCCAGTGCTTGGGCCACGACTTAGCGAGGTGTCCGACCCCGCTTGAGTTCGATCAGCACCAGGGATGCGTCCGGCGCGACCGCGAGCAGGTCCAGACGGCCGCCATGAGACGGCACCTCGCTACCGATCAGCATCCAGTCCGGTGAGAGCAGCTCCTGGGCCTCCCGGATCATCCGGTGCAGCACCGACTCTGAGGGCAGCTGTCCTTCGGCCAGTTGCCGGGGCGGGTCCGACACGCTCCACAGCGAATGCCTGATCGGCATCTGCTCCCCTTTCGTCGTCGCCCAACCCTCCCCCAGAAGAGGGGCCGATGGCGCGCCGGACCGCCGGGCTCACTACTGGGCCGCGGGTGTCCGACACAATGGGTGGCGGGCTGCTCATCGGCAACCTGGTGACCGTCTCTCGCTGCCTAGACTGGGTGGGCTGAAGGTCGACGGCATCGGCGAGACGGGTCCGAGGGGGCGATGAGTGGCCACTGATACGGCGCGTGTGTTCGCCGAGTCGTTGGCGGACTTGGCCGGCCCGGGGGCGTCTGCCCGCGATGGTCAGCTCGAGGCGGTGTCCGCCCTGGTCGAGGGCCACGAGCGGGTGCTGGTGGTGCAGGCCACCGGGTGGGGCAAGTCGCTGGTGTACTGGACGGCCACTCGCCTGCTTCGTTCCACGGGGTCAGGCCCCACTGTGGTGATCTCGCCGCTGTTGGCGTTGATGCGCGATCAGATCGCGGCGGCTGCCCGGCTCGGGCTGGCGGCGGTGTCGGTGAACTCGTCGAACTTCGAGGACTGGGAGGACGTGTTCCAAGCGCTGCGTGAGGACCGCGTCGATGTGTTGTTGGTGTCCCCGGAGCGGTTGTCGAACCCGAAGTTCGCGGCGATCGCGCTGCCGCTGCTGGCCCGGTCGGGGTTGCTGGTCATCGACGAGGCACATTGCATCTCGGACTGGGGCTTCGACTTCCGCCCCGACTACCAACGCCTGACCGGCCTGCTGTTGCATCTGGGTGACCAGACGCCGGTCCTGGCCACCACCGCCACAGCCAATGCCCGGGTCACCGCCGATGTGGCCGCCCAGTTGGGTCCGTCGACCCGGGTGCTGCGTGGTCCGCTGGCCCGAACCTCACTGGAGCTGTCGGTGGTCCCGGGTCTGTCTGCGGTGGAGCGATTCGCCTGGGTCGACCAGGCTCTGGGCAACGTGGACGGGTCGGGAATCGTGTATTGCCCGACTGTGGAGATGTGCGAGTCGTTGGCCGCGCATCTGAAGCTGCGGGGCCACCAGGTCGCTGCCTACAACGGCACGACCGATCCGCAGACCCGGGAACTCATCGAGGATGCCCTGCGCGACAACGCCCTGAAGGCTGTGGTTGCCACCTCAGCACTGGGAATGGGCTACGACAAGCCGGACCTGGCGTTCTGCGTGCATGTGGGCAGCCCCAGCTCGCCGGTGGCCTACTACCAGCAGGTCGGCCGGGCGGGCCGGCAACTCGACCACGCTCTTGGGGTGCTGCTGCCTGCCGGGGACACCGATGAGCAGCTGTGGGCCTACTTCGCCACCGCCAGCCTGCCCGACCCCCAGCTGGCCACCGCCGTCTTGGACTCGCTCGAAGGCGGCCCCAAGACTCTGATCGACCTCGAGGGCGAGACCGGGGGCCGGCGCGGTCGCCTGGAGGCGCTGCTCAAGCAGCTGCACGTGGACGGGGCGGTGCGCCGCGACGGCAGCAAGTGGTGCGCCACCGGGCAGGGATGGCTCTATGACCAGGCCAAGTACGACGCGGTGATCGCCGAGCGCCGAGCCGAGGCGGGCCTGATGCGCCAATACGCCAGCGGAACGCGATGCCTCATGCTGGTCCTCATCGAGGCCCTCGACGATCCCGCCGCCCAGCCATGTGGTCGATGCTCGGTGTGCACCGGCGACCTGCCCCCACCTGGTGACCGGCCCGAACCCACCGCGGTGCGTGCCGCGGCGGCCTTCCTGCGTAGCCAGACCCGGGTCATCGCTCCGCGGAAGGTATGGCCCCGGGGCGTGACTCGGTCGGGCAGGATCCTGGCCTGCTCCGAGGGCCGGGCGGTTGCCTACGCCAACGATCCGGGCTGGCCGGACCTGATCACCGAGCTGGACGGCCCTGACGCCCCACCGAGCCCGGAACTCGTTGACGCGCTCATCGGCGTTGTGCGCGACTGGCGGCCCCCGAAGCCTGGTGCGATCGCTGCCGTGCCGGACCCCGAGCATCCACAACGCATCTCGGGCATCATCGACGAACTCGCGGCGCGACTCCGCCTGCCGGTGATCGATCCCCTGGCGTGGACCGGTCCGCCGGTACCGGACAAGGTCGCGTCCGGGGCACACGTGGCCACCGTCGAAGCCCGACTTCGATGGGCGCACGACGTCGACGTCCCCACAGCTCCGATCCTCCTGGTCAGCGTGTCAGCACGCACCCGATGGACCATCACTGTGGCCGGGGCGTTGCTCCGTGAAGCAGGAGCGACGGACGTCCTCCCTCTCGTGGCGCACCTCAAGCCGTAGATTTCGGCGTTTCGCCTCGTGGACTGGCCTCGTTTCCACCTCTGCGTTCCCCGGCATCCTCCCGGCAAGCCAGACGGGGTCCCGGGCGGCCCGAGGCCCATTGAGGCGAAGATCGGCACAGACGGTGCCTGGACAGCCGAGGAACGGCTCAACTGCGCTGCTCTGCAAGCGTCCCACAGGCACGCCCGGCTCTCAGAGCGCATAGACCTCGTGCCCGTTCTGCTCGACGGACGCAGCGAAACAGGGGTTCTCGAGGGCCAGGCGAGAGACAAGTTCAACCGGGCGACCGAGGAGGGCCTCAAGCGACTCCTTGAGGCCGAAGTAGGCGTCGAAACGGTTCACGACGTCATCGCGGAACTCAACGAGGAAGTCGACGTCACTGGCCGCTTCATCGAAACGTTCCGTCACGGCGGAACCGAAGATCACCAGCCGACGAACGCCGTAGCGCTCGCGGGCGGCGGAGATGGCCGCCCGATCGAGAACTGGAGGCCCAGCCATGGTCTTCTCCCTCCGCCAGGCTGTCGCGATGCATCAGTGTGGCATGTCGGCCGGGGCTGGGGTGGGTGCCGTGCGCCCTCGGTGCGGGTTCTCCGAGGGTGTGGCGGGTTGGTGCGCCTTGGCCTCAGCAGCCGCGTTGGGCCTCCACATCCGGCCTGTTCACGCGAGCGCGACGCGGGGCACGACCGAAGATGCTCGGCTCCGACAACGAGGAACCGGACTCTGACCCGCGGTGATGCTGGTCGGGCTGGCGGGAGCCGTCGTGGCCTGCGGCCACTCCTCCCAAATCCGAGGCCTTCCCGACGCGCTGAGGGGACCCACAAGGGGTCCCCTCGGCACGTCGGGCTGGCGGGATTTGAACCCACGACCCCTTGACCCCCAGTCAAGTGCGCTACCAAACTGCGCTACAGCCCGTCCACCCCTACGGGGCGGCCCAAGGATAGCCCAGCGGCGGGGCCCACCCGAAATCGCTGCACCACCAAGTCGCAGCCCAACCCCTGAGCGGACCGGGTCGCCCCGATCAGCTCAGGCTGCGGTGATCCCACCCATGCCACGGCCGCCACGGCCTCCTGAACTCGGGCTGCACCTCCTTGGTCGCGGAGTTGCCCGCCTCGTCCGTGCAGGTCACCTTCATGGTGAACGACGGCGCCAGGATCGTGATGACCTTCGTCTTGGGATTGCGCCAGCTGAAGGTCCGACCCGGCTTGCGGATCAACTGGACGAGGTCGCCATCGGCAACCTCGACCCCGTTGATGTCGGCCTTGCTGGCGCAGTCACGCGTCACGTTGTCCGTGCAGGTGATCGCCACCCGGAACTTGCCGAATGTGCTGCTGACCCACACTGGCACCAGCTGCGCCTCGACCACCGGCGGCTCGCGGTCCTCGACCTCGACGAACACCGCCGTCGTGCGCGCCGGGACCTCGAACGTGCCGGTGCGGCTGTCGAACGCCGCCGAGCGCACCACGGGGTCTGCCGAGTCGGCCTGCACCGGATGGAGCACGAGCCCAGCACCCTTGGCCTCAGCCAGCGTGTAGTCGACCGGCTCGTCGGTGGAGTTGAACAGGGCCACCACACCGTCGGCCTTGCGATCCAGGTCCCCGCCGGCCAGCTTCTCCTTCTGCTGGTCGGCAATCTGCATCACGACCAACCCCGGCACCTGGTAGGGACCGGTGTTGGCGAAGGTCACGCGTTGCTGGATCTGCTTCTCGGTCCGCAGCCGGAACAGTTTCGAGGAGTTGCGGATCTCGAGCATCTCGGCCATGTGCGCATTCGCCGTCGCGATGTCCGACGCAGCCGGCTTCAGCGCAGCATCGGCCAGCAGTGGCCTCATCAGCGGCCAGTTGTCAGCGTTGTCCGCAGCCAGGGGCAAACCACTGCCCCACGCGCTCTGCTGCCCGCTGAAGTCCAGCCGGTTGAACCAGTCACCGGAGTCGTAGCTGTTGCGGTCCAAGGACTTCGAACGCAGCAGCTCGGCGCCCGCATGCACGAACGGGATGCCTTGGGACAGGACTGTGAAGTCCGCGCCGAGGTTCTGCGCCCGGACCCGATCAGCCATGGACGTATCCCGGGGATGCTTGTACGCCGAGATGTCGAACAGCGTCTGGTTGTCATGGGCCTCGACGTAGACGATGTTCTCCTGCGGATCGGCGGTGTAGCCGGTCGGAGCGCCGTTGTAGTCGACCTGCGCGCCGGTCACTGTGTCGCCGTTGCGGTCGACGAACTCGTAGTCGGCCAGGTTGCCGGCCAGGCCGACCCGCACCTGATCGGCCGACAGCAGCAGTTCGGCCTTCCGATCGGCAACCGACGGACCGCCGGGGGCCTCGACCATCTCGTTGGGGTCGTACCAGAGGCCGTTGATCAAACCCTGGTTGGTGACCAGCGCATCGCCGCCGTCGAACGGCCCGCCACCGCGGACCGCGTCACGCAGACGGTCGTTGAAGGTGCCGATGCCGGTGCCGGCCATGTTCGCCTGCGTGGCCTGGACGAACCTCGCGTTGTCGGCGACCTCGCCGAAGTTCCAGCCCTCCCCGTACAGGTAGATCGACTTGCCGTCGACGCCGTCCTTGCGCATCGTCAGGTCGTCCAGCGCGGCGCGCAGGTCGAGCATGTTCTGCTTCGAGTGGTGACCCATCAGGTCGAACCGGAACCCGTCGACCTTGTACTCCTTGGCCCACGTGACGACCGAGTCGATCATCAGCTTGCCCATCATGGCGTGCTCGGTCGCGGTGTTGGAACAGCACGTGGAGGTCTCCACCCCACCGACGTCGTTGAGCCGCTGGTAGTAGCCCGGCACCACCCGGTCGAGCACGGACTTGGGGTCCTGACCGGCGGCGGTCGTGTGGTTGTACACCACGTCCATCACCACGCGCAGACCGTCGTTGTTCAGGGCCTTGACCATGTCGCGGAACTCCACGATGCGCCGTGCACCCTGCGGGTCGGTGCTGTAGCTGCCCTCCGGCACGGTGTAGTGCCAGGGGTCATAGCCCCAGTTGAAGCCGTCCTTGCCCGCGGTGGCGGACACGGCTGCCTGCTGCTCCTCGGAGTCCGGCGGCAGCGCTGCGAGCACCGCGGGGTCAGGCGACTCCCACGTGCTGCGGTCCTCGTTGACCGTGGCGAAGTCGAACGCCGGCAGCAGGTGCACGTGCGACAGCCCGGCGTCGGCGAGCGCCTCGAGGTGATCGGTGCCGTTCGTGCCCTCGAGGGCGAACGCCTCGAACGTGCCGCGCTTGGCGGCCGGCACGGTCGGATCGCTGGCCGAGAAGTCGCGCACGTGCAACTCGTAGACCGAGATGTCCTCGGGCTTCTTCAGCTTCGGCTTGGCCAGCCGGTCCCAGCCCTTGGGCGCCAGCCGCTTCGAGGACAGGTCCACGACCTGGCTGCGGGCGCTGTTGGTCGACAGCGACAGCGAGTAGGGGTCGGTCACGATGTTGGTGACGACCTCCTGGGGACCTGGCGCCCAGACCTCCACCTGGTACAGGTAGTAGCGACCCGCGAGCTTCTTCGCGGAGGCGGACCACACCCCGCTGTCGTCATCACGGGTCATGTCCAGCGTGGCGCTGGGATCGGCCGCCGTGGCGGTGTCGAAGACGAGCACCTTCACCTGCTGGGCGGTCGGTGCCCACAGTCGCAGGCTGGTGGACCGCTTGCGCACCGTCGGTCCGAGGTCGACGTCCTCGGCGGCGTCGGCGTACAGGTCGTCGAGCACGCCGGGGATCTGCACCGAGGTCGCGCGGCGCAGCGCACCGTCGACCGCCTTCTCCACGGCCACGACCTGACCGCGCAGGGCGTCGGGCACGTCGTCCAGGTCACTGCTGCGCACCTTGAACACCTGGAAGTCCGACAGGTGCGGCCATTTCTCGCGCAGCTCGGTGGTCATGCCCTGCGGGTCGTAGGACAGGCGGATCGTCCGCCCGCCCTCGACGCCCGAGGTGCCGGCCGTGATCCCACCGTCGGCGCTCCACCGCAGCGAGTAGGACAGCGAGTCCGGCGACTCGGCCTTCCACAGCACCGTGTCGCGCGCCAACCATTGGGCCTGGGCCTTGGTCAGGTCCGCATCCACACCGCGGCCCACGATCGGCAGCAGCCACTGGATCTGGTTGTCCTTCTCCTGCCCGGACACGAACCACGCCTCGTTGCCGTACACGGTTAGGTCCAGGGACTGATCGCCATTGGGGTCCTTGGTGTCACCCCGGTGGTTGATGAAGTTCAGCCGGGTGGCGCCCTCGACCAGGGGCACCTCGAATACCGGCCCGAAGCTGTCGACCCGCACCGGCTTCAGCGGCGCGGGCCACTCCGTCTCGGTCGCGGCACCGGTCCAGAGGTGCAGGCCCCAGAAGTCGTTGAAGTCCGACGAGTCGTAGTCGCCGTACTCGCCGTCGGGGCGGTGGTAGTGGATGACGGCCTTGTTCTGCGCCGCGGCCAGGGTCGGGAACAGCGTGGCCACGCCGGCGTTGCGCCACACCTCACCGTCGGCGGCGGGGGTCATTGACTCGTCGGACCCGACGTCCTTGGTGTCCCCGCGGTGGATGATGAAGTTCAGCACGGCCTGCGGATCCTTGAGCGCCACGTCCCAGTAGACGCCGAAGTCGTCGGTTCCGGTCGGCGGCATGGGCGCGGTCCACTCGGTGCCCTGGCCCTCGGCGATCGCATCGCCCCACAGGTGCAGGCCCCAGAAGGTGGTGTAGTCCTCCGAAGGAGTGCCGTAGTCGCCGTCGTCACGGTGGTAGTGGATCCGGGCCACCCCTCGGGCGGCCGCCAGCGACTCGTGCACCGCCCCGTCCTGCGAGTTGATCCAGATCTCCGGGGTCACCTGCGGGTTGACGAAGCGGTCGCCGTCGGTGTCCTTGGTATCGCCGTTGTGGATGATGAAGCCCACGTTGCTGCCACCCGGGGTGAGCGGGACCCACGCGAACCGTCCGAACGCATCCTCGCCGTTGAAGGGGATCGGGTTGGCCCAGTCGGGCGTGCCCTCGACGTCGCCCCACGCGTGCACACCCCAGCCGTCGTAGTCGCCGTCGGGGCGGTTGTAGTGCACGATCAGGTGATCGGCGCCCGAACTGGTGGCCGGCGGCGGCTCGACGACCTCGCCGACCGTCACGTCGATCATGTCGGCGTTGAGCTCGCCGGAGCGGGTCTTGACGATGGCACGCAGGTCCACGTCGGTGCCCTTGGCCAGCCCGGACAGGTCATAGCGCATGGAGTAGGGCGCGTTGTCGTCGGTGCCGGCGACCGTCCAGTCGCCGCCGTCGGCGCGCACCGCGAAGGTCACCTGCGCGGGCGCGTCGCCGCCGACGTTCGCGGCCAGGTCGATGGTGCCGGTCACCTCGGAGCCGACCGGGGGCTTGCTCAGGGTGATGCCCGGGGCGGCGGAGTCCGCGACGGGGGCGTCGGCCTTGTAGACGACCGCGGACAGCGCCGGGACGGTGACCTCGAGCTCGCGGGAGGCGTTGGTCGTGGGCGCGGCCAAGCCGTCCGGGAACACCCCGGTGAAGCCCAGGTCCGCCGAGTACGTCGGGATGGAGGCGGTCTGCTCGGTGGTCGCGTTGTTCAGTGCGACCACGTACTCGACGCCCTGCTCCCAGTCCATCCTGGAGAACGCGTAGATGCCGGGCCCGTCAGCGGCGTACCGGTGCTGCTGCAGGCCGGTGCCCAGCGCGGGGTTCGTATCGGTCAGCGCGGCGAGTCCCGCGATGTGCTGGTAGAGCGGGTGGTCCGCGTCGAAGTTGTCGTCCTCGGTGGTGGCGTCGGTGCCGATCAGGTCGTCGTCGTTGTAGGAGGCGACCTGGGAGGCGAACATGTCCTGCCGGGCGTCCTTGTCACCACCGTCGCCGACGAATCCCTGCTCGTCGCCGTAGTACACGACCGGATTGCCGCGCGACAGGTACATCAGCGAGTGCGCCAGCTCGCTGCGGGCGAGCTTGTCGTCGCTGCCGCGCAGGAAGTAGCCGATCCGGCCCATGTCGTGGTTGCCCAGGAACGTGGGCAGCGAGTACGCGTTGGAGTCGGCGTCGATGTACAGGTCGTCCTGGGCGAACAGGCCCGCAAGCCCCTCGGCGGACCCGCCCTGGGCGAACTCGGTGGCTTTGCCCTGGAACGGGAAGTCCAGCACCGCCGGGAGCTTCAGCTCGGTGGTGTAGCGCGAGGTGAAGGCCGGGTTGCCGTCGAACACCTCGCCGAAGAAGAAGAAGTCCGGCTTGCCGTTGGCGGTGGCATAGGCCTGGATCGCCGGGGCGAAGGCGGTCCAGAACTCGTCGTTGACGTGCTTGACGGTGTCGATCCGGTAGCCGTCGATGCCGAGCTCGCTGATCCACGTGGAGAAGATGTCGATCATGCCGTCCACGACCCGGGGGTCCTCGGTGAACAGGTCGTCGAGGCCGAAGAAGTCGCCGTACTGGCTGGACTCGCCGGCGAACGTCGAGTCGCCGCGGTTGTGGTAGACGGTCACGTCGTTGAGCCACGCGGGCGTCTTGGCGTCCGCGAGCTCCGGGGCCACGGTCGGGGTGTAGGGGAACGACCCGGCGTCGAGCGTGGGGAAGGCGGGGGTGCCGGCGACCGCGGCGTCGTCGAACTCGTTGCCGGCGGCGTCGAGGTACGGGTAGGCCCCCTTGGATCGGTAGGTGTAGGTGCCCTCCTCGTACTTGATCACGTCGGCGGTGTGGTTGGTGATGATGTCGAAGTACACCTTGATGCCCTTGGCGTGGGCGGCGGCGATCACGTCGGCCATCTGCTGGTTGGTGCCGAAGTGCGGGTCGATCTGGGTGTAGTCCACGGTCCAGTACCCGTGGTACCCGGCGGAGACGTCGGCCCCCTCGCCCTGCACCCACCGATTCTTGAACATCGGCGTCAGCCACACCGCGTCGATGCCCAGGTCGTCGAGGTAGTCGAGCTCGTCGGCCAGACCGGCGAGGTCGCCACCGTGGTAGAAGCCCTTGTCGGTCGGGTCCAGGCCATGCACGAGCCGGCCCTGCGCCGGGTCCACGCCGGCGGTGTCGTTGGTGGGGTCCCCGTTGGCGAACCGGTCGGGCAGGACGAAGTAGAAGTTCTGGCCGACCGTGCTCTGGCGCACACTGTCGCCGGCGAGGTCCGCGTCACCGGGCAGTGTCCCGCTGCCCTGCCCCACGACGGTGACCGAAGGCACATCGGTCACCGTCGTGGCCAGCTTCGGCGCCGCCTGAACCACAGCGGTCGCGCTGTCCGCCGTGCGAGTCGCAGGCCCAGCCGCCTGCGCCGCGCTCGGGGCGGTCATCGAGGCCGCGAGCAGGGCCCCGATCGCCAGGAATCGTCCGAACCGTCGGTCAGCGCTCATGGTCTGCTCCCGTGGGTGAGTCCGCGAGAGCGAGACTAGGCCTGGCGCGGACGCGTTGCCAGACGGGCAGCGTCCTGACTGCTCGTGGCGGGACCATTGTCCGTGTGCCGTCAACGTGATGCGACGTAGCGTGAGCATGCGGCGTCGAGCCAGTATCGATCAGGAGGTACACATGACGAGCATCAAGGACGCGGCGAGCACGTTCCTGGCCCACCACCGGATCGCGGTCACCGGCGTCTCAGCCAATCCGCAGGGGCATGGCAGCAACGCCGTCTACACCCGACTGCGCGACCGCGGCTACGAGGTCTTCGCGGTCAACCCGAACTCCCCCACCGCCGAGGGCGCCCCCACCTACCCGAACCTGGGCGCCATCCCCGGTGGGGTCGAAGCCGTGGTGATCGGCACCCGCCCGGAGCACGCGGAGGACACCATGCGCGAGGTCATCGACCTGGGCATCGCCGAGGTCTGGATGCATCGAGCGTTCGGTGCGGGCAGTGTCTCGGCGAAGGCCACGGAGCTCGGGCGGGCCAACGGCGTCACCGTCATCGACGGCGGGTGCCCACTGATGTTCGGCCCGACCTCCGACGGTGGGCACCGGTTCATGTGCGGCGTGCTGAAGCTGACGGGCAAGGTCCCCAGGAAGGTCTGAGTGGCGCGCAGCGCATGCCGGTCGCTACTCAGCGGCCCAATGTGCAGATCCGGACATCCACCGGCCGCCCGCGGACACAGGTGTCCGGATCGGCACATTCGGGTCGCGGTCAGGCCACCCGGGCGACGACGCCCCACACGACGAACCCGAGCACGACCGCGCCCAACATCCGCCGGAACGGGTTCACGCCGCGCAGCAACTCGTCGGCGGCCCACCACGCCAGGGCACCGGTGCCCACCCAGTACAGGACCGCGCCCCAGGCGCCCGCAGCACTGGTGACCCACGCCAGCCCGCGCGCGAGCACGAAGACGATCAGCGACAGGTTCGGGAACTGCCCGAGGACGTACCGCCCGGTCCCCCGGTCGACGAACAACCAGTCCGCCGCCCGCCGGACCGCACCCCGATCATCGCCGGCCACTACCGGTTCGCCCCGCGCTTCTCCCGGATCCGCAGGTTGATCCGGATCGGTGTACCGACGAACCCGAACTCCTCGCGCAGCCGCCGCTCGACGAACCGCCGGTACCCCGCCTCGAGGAACCCCGAGGTGAACAGCACGAAAGTCGGCGGCCGGGTCGAGGCCTGCGTGCCGAACAGGATCCTGGGCTGCTTGCCGCCGCGCAGCGGATGCGGATGGGCGGCCACGAGCTCCTCGAGGAACTGGTTGAGCCGACCAGTCGACACCCGGGTCTCCCAGCCGGCCAGTGCCGCATCGATCGCCGGCACCAACTTGTCGACGGCGCGCCCGGTCAGCGCAGAGACGTTGACCCGCGGCGCCCACGCGACCGGCGCCAGGTCGCGCTCGATCTCGCGCTCGAGGTAGCGTCGGCGCTCCTCGTCGACGAGGTCCCACTTGTTGATGGCCAGCACCATCGCACGCCCGGACTCCACGACCATCGAAGTGATCCGCAGGTCCTGCTCGCTCATCGGCTCGCCCCCGTCGACCAGCACGACCGCCACCTCGGCCTTCTCCAGCGCGGCATGCGTGCGCAGCGAGGCGTAGTACTCGTGCCCGCTGGCCACGCGCACCCGGCGGCGGATGCCGGCCGTGTCGACGAACAGGAACTCCCGATCTCGCAGCACGACGACCTCGTCCACCGGATCGACCGTCGTCCCGGCTACCTCCGAGACGACCGCACGCTGCTGGCCCGCGACCTTGTTCAGCAGCGAGGACTTGCCCACGTTCGGTTTGCCGACCAACGCGATCCGGCGCGGGCCCGCGCCGCGGGAACGTCCGCTGCCCTGCGCGGGCAGCACCTCGAGCACCGCGTCGAGCAGGTCGCCACTGCCCCGGCCGTGCAGCGCGGAGACCGGGTAGGGCTCACCCAGGCCCAGCGACCAGAGCATCGCGGCGTCGGCCTCGGCGCGGGCGTCGTCGACCTTGTTGGCCGCGAGCACGACCGGCTTGCCGGCGCGCCGCAGCACCTTGACCACGGCCTCCTCCGAGTCGGTCGCCCCGACGGTGGCGTCCACCACCAGGACCACCGCGTCGGACTGGGCCACCGCGACCTCGGCCTGCGCGGCGATCTGAGCAGCCATCCCCCGGGTGTTCGGGTCCCAGCCGCCGGTGTCCAGCAGCACGAACCGATGACCGGACCACTCCGCCTCGTACGCGACCCGGTCGCGGGTCACCCCGGGCACGTCCTGCACGACCGCCTCGCGGCGGCCCAGGATCCGGTTGACCAGGGTGGACTTGCCCACGTTGGGCCGACCGATCACCGCCACCACCGGCAGCGCCTGCCCGGAGGCCTCCGCGAGGTCGTCGTCGTCGAGGTCGACACCGAACTCCTCGGCGGCAGCTGCCAAAGCCGCCCGCTCGGCGGCCTCGTCGTGCTCCCAGGCGTCCCCGTCGACCTCGAAGGGAGCGTCGCCAGCGGTCGGATCGACCTCGCCCAGGGTCACCCAGCCGTCGGTGTCAGTCTCCGCGGTGGGTGCGGTGCCCGCGGCGTAGGCCTCAGCGGTGGGCGCGGTGTCGGCCTCCGCGGTGGGCGCGGTGGGCGCGGTGTCGGCCTCCGCGGTGGGCTGGCCACCCTCGGTGCGGGGCTCAGCGCTGGGCTGGCCACCCCCGGAGCGGGAGTCAGCGCTGGGCCGCCCACCCCC